>JBEPZM010000005.1:0-36506 GCA_041640835.1 Blastococcus sp. | reverse complement strand
AGGCGCTGGCCGAGCGCCCAGCCGACGTCGTCGTCGCCAGCGGGCCCTTGCTCGGCGCCCTGGCCGGCGCCGAGTCCGCAGGCACGCCCTCGGTGGCGCTCTGCTCGAACGTCTACTCGCGACCGGCGCCCGGCCTGCCGCCGTTCGGTAGCGGTCTCGCGCCGGCCAGTGGCCGCGTCGGCCGGCTCCGGGACACGGCACTCAACAGCCTGGCGGAACGGTTGTGGGACCGGCAGCTGGCACCCCTGAACAGCGCCCGGTCGGACCTCGGGCTGGACCCGCTGCCCGGCATGTGGGCCCAGTGGGACCGGGCGGCACGGGTGCTCGTGCTGACCTCGCAGGCCTTCGACCTGCCGGCTGACCTGCCCGACAACGTCCGCTACGTGGGCCCGGTCCTGGACGACCCGGTGTGGACCGGGTCGTACGAGCCGCCTGCGGGCGACGACCCGCTGGTGGTCGTGGGCCTGTCCAGCACCTGGATGCGCCAGGACGACGAGCTGCGGCGGATCGTGGCGGCGCTCGGCACCCTGCCCGTGCGCGGCGTGGTCACCACCGGTCCGGCGGTGGATCCGGCGGAGGTGCCCGGCACCGCGCGCGTCGAGGTCCGCCGGTCGGCTCCGCACGCCGTCCTCTTCCCGAGGGCGTCGGTCGTGGTCACCCACGCCGGGCACGGCACGCTCGTGAAAGCTCTGGCCGCGGGCGTGCCGGCGCTCTGCCTGCCGATGGGCCGGGACCAAGGCGACAACGTCGTCCGCGCCGCGAGGCACGGGGCCGTCATCGGGCTGCGGAGGTCGGCGTCCTCGGCGCGCATCGCCGCGGCGGTGCGCCGGCTGATCGACGACCCGGCCTACCGGCGGGCGGCGCAGGCCCTTGGCGCACGCCTGCGGGCGGACGCCGCCGGCCCTGCGCTGGTCGACGAGCTGGAGTCCGCCGCACGGCGCCGCACGAGCAGATCCTGAGGCTCAGGGAACGAGGACGACCTTGCCGACGGTGCCGCGGTCGCCCAGCCGGGCCAGTGCCTGCGGCGCCTGGTCCAGCGGCAGCACGTCGCCGATCAGCGGGTCGATGAGGCCGGCGTCGACCAGCCGGACGAGCTCCTCGTGGACCTGCGAGAACAGCCCCGGCTCGTGCTTGCGGTAGAGGCCCCAGTGCAGCCCGACCACGCTGTAGTTCTTCACCAGCACGTGGTTGGCCGGCGCGGACGGATGGACGCCGCTGGTGAAGCCGACGACCAGAAGGCGTCCCTCGAAGGCGATGCACCGGCGCGACTTGTCGAACACCTCGCCGCCGACCGGGTCGTAGACCACGTCGGCGCCGTGCCCGCCGGTGATCTCCTTGACGAGGGGGACGAAGTCCTCGGTCGTGTAGTCGATGACGTGGTCGGCGCCCAGGTCGCGGCAGATCTCGGTCTTGCGGGCACCGCCGGCCGTGGCGATGACCCGTGCTCCGGCTGCCTTGCCGAGCTGGATCGCGGCCGACCCGACGCCGCCGGCGCCGGCGTGGACCAGCAGCCACTCCCCCGCCTGCAGGTGCGCCCGGCGGTGCAGCCCGACGTGCCCGGTCGAGTAGGTGAGGTACAGCGAGGCGGCCTTCTCGTCGGAGAGCCCCTCGGGCGCGGGGTACGCGGCGGCGGCGTCCATCACCGCGTACTCGGCGAACGCGCCCGGCCCGCCGGCGGGCGAGCCGACGACCCGCTGGCCCGTCTCGACGATCTCGCCGCAGAGCTCCACGCCCGGCGTGTACGGCAGCGGCGGCTTCTCCTGGTACAGCCCCTGGGCCATGAGGATGTCCGGGAAGTTGAGAGCCGCGGCCCGCACCTTGACCAGCACCTGGCCCTCGCCCGGGGTCGGGATGTCGACCTCGTCGAAGCTCATGACCTTCGCTGGATCGCCGAGCTCGTGGACCCGCCATGCACGCATGCCCCGACCCTGCCAGACGCGCAGTGACGACAGTCACCTGCCCCGGGCTGCGCTCGCCCGCCCATGGCCGTCGTGACAGTGTGCTGGCGACCACGTCGGCCGAACCGCGAGGACCGCATGAGACAGCACCTGACGGACCCGCTGCGATTCTTCGCCGCCTTCGTCGCGCACCCGCGCCAGATGGGCGCGGTGCTGCCCACGTCCCGCACGGCGGTGCGCGACATGCTCGACCTGGCCGACGTCCCCGCCGCCGACCTGGTGGTCGAGCTGGGTGCCGGCACCGGTGTGCAGACCGGCGAGATCCTGGCCAGGCTGCGGCCGGGCGCCCGGCTGGTGGCCGTCGAGATCGACGCCAAGCTGTCCGCGCTGCTCGAGAAGCGCTACGCCGGTGACGACCGGCTGCGGGTCGTCACCGACTCGGCCGAGAACGTCGCCGCCTACCTGGACGGGCAGCGGGCCGACGTGCTCGTCTCGGCCATCCCCTTCACCTCGCTGGACGGCAAGCTCCGGAAGCGGATCCTGGACGCGCTCCCCGGCCTGCTGACGCCGCAGGGCGTGATGGTGCTCATCCAGTACACGCCGCTGCTGATGGGCGAACTCCGCCGTCGCTTCCGCTCCGTGCGCTGGCGGATCACGCCGTGGAACGTGCCGCCGGCGTTCCTGTTCGCCTGCTCCCAGGACGACGCCGGCGGCAGCTCCCCGGTCTGATCAGGTCGCGGAGCCCGGCTTCAGCGCCCCGGGGACGCCTGCGGTCTCGCCGGTGGCGGTCTTCGCGGCCGGCACGCCCTTGAACTTGTAGGGCACCGCGCCGATGCCCGGCTGGACGATGTAGGCGGCGCCCGACTCGCCCGAGGTCCACGCGGCGATCATCGCGTCGGCGACCTCTTCCGCGGAGAGGATCGGGAAGTTGTTGTCCAGGAAGGTCTGCCGGATGCCGTCGATGATCGCGGTGTCGGCGAAGCCCGGGCAGATGGCGGTCATGGTGATGTTCTCGCTCTCCACCCGCGCGGCCATCGAGCGGACGAAGGTGATGGCCCCGCCCTTGGCGACGCTGTAGCCCGGGTCGGTGGCCAGCGGGGCGAGGCCGGCCAGCGAGGCGGTCACGACGATCGAGCCGCCGCCGGCCCGGCGCAGCGCCGGCAGCGCCGCCTCGGTGCCGTAGACGACGCCGAACAGGTCGATCTCGACCACGCGCAGGAACTCGTCGACGTCGAGGGCCTGCCGCGACTTGCCGGCGATCCCGGCGTTGAGGAACGCGGCGTCCAGCCGGCCGTGCTCGGCCTCGACCTGGGCGACGACGGCGGCGTTGGCCGCGCGGTCGGCGACGTCGAGGACGACGAACGGGCAGCCGAGCTCGTCGGCGACCTGCCGGTTGCGCTCGCTGTCGAGATCGGCGAGGACGACGGTGACGTCGAGCGCCTTCAGCTTGGTGGCGAGGGCGCGGCCGAAGCCACCGGTGCCCCCCGTGATGAGCGCGACGGAACCGGGCTTGGGTGCAGGAGTGGTGGCGGTCACGCCCCCATCATGCCGAGCGGAGGAAGCGGTCCAACACCCGGACGCCGAACTTCAGGGACTCGACCGGCACCCGCTCGTCGATGCCGTGGAACAGCGAGGCGAAGTCCAGGTCGGCGGGCAGCCGGAGTGGCGAGAAGCCGAAGCAGCGCATGCCGAGCCGCTGGAAGCTCTTGGCGTCGGTGCCGCCGCTCATCGTGAACGGCACCGGGCGGGCGCCGTCGTCCTCGGCCTTGAGGGCGGTGACCATCTGGTCGACCAGCGGGCCGTCGAACGTCGTCTCCACGGCCTGGTCGTGGACCAGCCACTCGCGCTGGACGCCCTCGCCGACCAGCGCGGCGAGCTGGCGCTCGAACTCCTCCTCCTCGCCGTAGAGGAAGCGGCCGTCGACGGTGGCGCTGGCGGTGCCCGGGATGACGTTGGCCTTGTAGCCGGCGTCGAGCATGGTGGGGTTGGCGGTGTTGCGCAGGGCGGCGCCGATCATCCGGCTGATGCTGCCCAGCCGGGCCAGGGCGAGCTCGGGCTCGGCCGGGTCGATCTCCACGCCGTAGGCGTCCTCGACCGCGGCGAGGAACTGCCGCATCGGCGGGGTGAGGGTGAGCGGGAAACGGTGCGCGCCGATCCGGGCGACCGCCTCGCAGAGCCGGGTGACGGCGTTGTCGTCGTGCACGAACGAGCCGTGGCCGGGCCGGCCTGCGGCGGTGAGGCGCATCCAGGCCAGGCCCTTCTCGGCGGTCTGCACGAGGTAGAGGCGCAGGTCGTCGCGGACGGTGATGCTGAAGCCGCCGACCTCGCTGATCGCCTCGGTGCAGCCCTCGAGGAGGTCGGGGTGCTCGTCGACGAGGTAGTGGGCGCCGAGCTTGCCGCCGGCCTCCTCGTCGGCCACGAAGGCCAGCACGATGTCGCGGTCGGGCTGGACGCCGGTGCGGGCCCAGTCGCGGACCAGCGCGAGCACCATCGCGTCCATGTCCTTCATGTCCACCGCGCCGCGGCCCCAGATGTAGCCGTCCCGCTCCTCGCCGGAGAAGGGGTGCACGCTCCACTCCGCCGGATCGGCGGGGACGACGTCGAGGTGGCCGTGGACGAGCAGCGCCGGGCGACTGCGGTCGGCCCCCGGGATACGGGCGACGAGGCTGGCCCTCCCCCGCTCGGACTCGTGGATCACCGAGGGGATGCCGACCTCGTCGAGCTTGCCCGCCACCCACTCGGCGGCGACGCGCTCGCCGGCGCTGGTGGCCGTGCTCCCGGTGTTCGTCGTGTCGATCCGGATGAGGTCCGAGAGCAGCTCGGCGACCTCGTCCTGGGCGCGGGCTCCGGGCAACGTCGCGTCGTCGGTCATGTGCCGATGGTGCCATCGGTCCCCTCCCCCTCCCACCGGGTGAAACGAGGCTGAACCGTCCGCTCTGCGATGCCGAAGGAGAGGGCGTGGGCATCGTGAGGGCACTCCGGGCGCGGGAGCCGCAGACGGCTGCGCGCAGTGCTGCCCTGATCCTCGCGGCGAGCGCGCTGGTCATGGCGCTGCTCCCGTTGCTCAAGGTCGCGCAGGGGCACGCCGGCCAGTGGGTGCTGCACCTCCTCACCGCCGCCGGGCTCGCCGCGGCGGCCGTCGCGTGCCGCCGCACACCCGCCCAGCTGCTCGACCGCTACTTCGTCGGGGCACTGCTCTCGCTGGGCGCCGTCGCCCTCATCTGCACCCTCAACCTCGTCACGCGCGACACCTCCGCCGGCTCGCAGGCCTTCTACGCGCTCCCGGTGCTGTGGGCGGCGTCCCACCTCCGCGCGCCCGGGGTGGTCCTGGTGACGACGGCGGCCCTCGCCGCCGACTGCCTGGCCCTGTTCCTCCTGCTGCCCGCCGGTGCGGCGGCGAGCGACATCGTGATCTTCGGTGCCGTGCTGGTGGTGATGGCGACGATGCTCGTGCGCAGCATCCGGGTGCAGGAGCTGCTCGTCGCCGCGCTGCAGGAGCAGCTCACCATCGACTCCCTCACCGGCCTGGCGACACGGCGCGCGTTCGACCTGGCGCTCGCGGGCGCCATGAGCCGGCCGGGTGGGACGGCACTGGTGCTCATCGACGTCGACTCGTTCAAGGTGATCAACGACAGCCACGGCCACCCGGTCGGCGACGACGTCCTCGTGCACCTGGCGAGCGTGCTGCGCAGCCGGGTCCGCTCGGAGGACGCCGTCCTGTCGCGGCTGGGGGGCGACGAGCTCGCCGTCCTGATGCCCGGGTGCGGCCGGGACACCGCGGTGCAGCGGGCCGAGGAGCTGCTGGACGCGGTGCGCTCGACGCCGATGACGCTGCTCGGCGGCCGGCTGCTGGCCCTGTCGATCAGCGTCGGGGTGGCGCACGTGCCGCAGCACTCGACCGATCGGCGCGGGCTCTACACCGCCGCCGACGCCGCGCTCTACGACGCCAAGCGGGCCGGTCGAGGCCGGGTGTCGGTCGCCGCGAGCTGACCGGCGGGGGGTGCTTCGGAGGCGGGATCGGTTCCGGTAGTCTTGCCCCGCACTCGTCCGGGTGGCGGAATGGCAGACGCGCTAGCTTGAGGTGCTAGTGCCCTTTATCGGGCGTGGGGGTTCAAGTCCCCCCTCGGACACAGCAGAAGGCCCCGCGGTCACCGACCGGGGGGCCTTCGCCGTTCAGCGCGCCGTACGGGATCAACCGCGCGAGCGGGAATCGGAACGCATGGGCTCTCGTTCCCAGCTCTCTCATCCACTGGTTACTAAGCGCTTGCTTACCCGCATCAACAGCGCTAGCGTCGCGACGGCCGGTTCCGCGTATCCACTGACGCGGGGGAACTCGCTCTCGGATCCTGCGGCCCTGGCGCGCCGACCCGGAAATGGGTGTTGAGGGACTGCGTGGAGCGTGCCCTCGACGTGGCGTCCCGCGGCCCACCGGCGGCCACCGAAGGAGACCGCATGATCCCGACCCTCTCCCCCATGACGGCATCCATGACGCTGTTGTGGATGCGCGACGACCTCCCGCGAGAGGAGGCGTTGGCGTACTGGCGGGGACCCCATTCGCAGCTCGTAGCCCGCTCGCCGGGCTTCCGCGAGTACCGCCAGCATCACTTCGCGGCTGACAGCGCCGGCCTGTGGCCGGCCGTCGACGGGGTGGAGACGGTCATCCCCGACGACAGGCGGATCGACGGCGCCCCCGAGGTCACCTTCACCAGCGCGTTGGCGATGGTGCGACCCAACCCGCAGAACGCGAAGATCAAGGCCGACGAGCTCAACGTCTTCGGTCGCACGCTGCTGCACGTCACCGGGCCGAGCGGCGCCCGTTGGTCCGCCACCAGCCCCGGGGCAGAGATCGGCTTCCGCACGGTCGTGCTGCTGCGCGCCCGCGCGGACGTGCCACGGCCGGCCTTCGACGACTTTCTCAACGAGTACCTCGCCCCGCTGGCGGCCGGACTCCCCGGCGTGCTGGAGGTCCGCAGCCAGGCCTTCCTCCCGTGGCGCGCGAAGATGTGGGACACACCCGGGGTTGCGCACGACAACCCCCCGGAGCACCAGTTCCACGGCTGCCTGATCCTCGGTGCCAGGGATCTCGACGACCTGCTTCGCGCGCTCGACTCCCCCGCGATGGCGGGCACCGCACCCGAGCAGGTTCGCCACCTGGCCGCCGCCCACGCGTACGAGGTGGCCGCCACCTACGTCTACCGACGCGACGGTCGCCCGACGCTCCCGCAGACCGCCCCCGCGGACAAGCCGCCGCTGGCGCCGATGCGCCGCGCCGTGCCCGCCGCCCCCGAGCGCGCGCGGCAGGCCACGGGGTCGACGCCCTTCCCGCAGGCCGAGGTCATCCGGATCGACGGCACGGGACCGGAGGACGTCGTCGTGGACCGCGACGGGATGCTGCTGTGCGGTGTCGCAGACGGCCGCATCCTCCGCGTCGACCCCGACGCAGGCTCTACCACCACGGTCGCCGACACGGGAGGCCGTCCGCTCGGTCTCGAGGTCGCTCCCGACGGCAGGATCCTCGTCTGCGACGCACATCGGGGTCTGCTCAGCGTCGACGCCGACACAGGCGATGTGGAGCCGCTCGTGCAGTACGTGGCCGGCGTCCCGCTGCGGTTCTGCTCCAACGCCACGGCGGCATCCGACGGCACGATCTGGTTCACCGAGTCCAGCACCCGCTTCGACTTCGAGCACTATCTCGGCTCGTTCCTCGAGCACCGGCCGTCCGGCAGGCTCCTCCGCCGCGATCCCGACGGACGGGTCGAGGTCGTGCTCGACAACCTCTACTTCGCCAACGGCGTCACCCTGACGTCCGACGAGTCAGCGCTGCTCTACACGGAGACGGCCGGCTACAGGATCAGCCGGCTGCCGTTGCAGGGCGCTGGAGCCGGCACCCCGACGGTCATCGCGGACAACCTGCCGGGCTTCCCCGACAACCTCAGCCGGTACGCCGACGGCCGTACGTGGGTGGCGCTCGTGAACCCCCGGGACCCGAAGCTGGACAAGCTGGCGAGCCAGCCGGGCTGGGTGGCGAAGGCGGCGTGGAAGCTCCCCGCGCGCTCGTCCACCTCGCCGGGCACCACGTGGGTCATGGCGTTCGACGAGCACGGGAACGTGGTGGCCGATCTCCAGCAGACACGGCACGACTTCGGCGGGGTCACCGGCGTGGCCGAGCGCGACACCGACCTCTTCTGCGCGAGCGTCGACCACGGCGGGTTGCTGCGCGTCCACGGCGGCGCGGACGGGATCTGACGCGACATGGCCAGCCTCACGATGCGATTCGTCGCCGCCTACCTGCGGCGCACGGCCAAGCCGTCGATGTCGACCGCTGAACGCGCTCGGCAGGTGATCGCCGGGCCCAAGGTCAGCACTCCGCCGCGTGGGGCGCTGTCGAAGCGGCACGCCGTCACGACCCGTCGGATCGACGGCTTCGTGAACCACACGGTGGCGCCACGGAACCGGCCGGCCGAGCACGCGGCCATGTACCTGCACGGAGGCGCCTACATCGGCGGCCTCTCTCCGCAGCACTGGTCACTCGTCTCACGACTCGCCGACTCCGGCGTCCGGGTGGAGGTGCCCGAGTACGGCCTCGCGCCTCGACACACCTACCGGGACGCCTACCCGTTCGTCACGGCCGTCTACCGAGAGCTGCTGGAGGACATCGACTCCCAGCTGGTCACCATCGCCGGTGACTCCGCCGGCGGCGGGCTGGCCCTGGGGTTCGCCCAGACCCTCGCCGAGGCAGCGCTGCCGCAACCCCGCAAACTCGTCCTCATCGCCCCGTGGCTGGATCTGGCCCTCGGCAATCCCGAGCTCCCGGCAGCAGAGGCCCATGACCCGTGGCTCAGCAGTGTGGGGCTGCGCGAGGCCGGCCGAGCCTGGGCCGGCGGCGACGACCCGGCGCTCCCGCGGCTCAGCCCGATCAACGGCCCCCTCGGCGGACTCGCCCCCATGGACGTCTACATCGGCACCCGCGATCTCTTCCACCCCGACGCTCTCGACCTGGAGCGACGCGGGGCTGCGCAGGATGCGCAGCTCCGTGTCAGGTCCTGCGACGGGGCGGTCCACGTGTATCCCCTGACGCCTACCCGGGAGGGCCGGGCCGCCCGGAAGGTGATCGTCGCGAGCATGTCCCGGTGACCCGGGACCCTCTCGGAGCCACCACTCGAGCCAGCAGCCAGTGCCGCGCCGGGCGACCCAGGTGGCGGAGCCCCCGCTGACAGGGCGGACCCTAGAGTCGGCGAACCGGGGCGGGGATCACGCCTCCCGCGGCCTCCAGGCACGCAGGACCGCCTCGATGAAAGGAAGGACCGGGCATGAGCCAGAACGCCGACGACTCCCCTGCCGTCGTCGGCAGCCGGGAACGGCTGCTGGCCGCGGCGCTCGACTCGTTCGCCGAGAAGGGCTTCCACGGAACCACGACGCGTGACATCGCGGCCGCGGCCGGCATGAGCCCGGCCGCCCTCTACGTGCATCACAAGTCGAAGGAAGAGCTGCTCTACCTCATCACGCTGGCCGGCAACCAGACCTCGCTGGCGCGCTTGGAGGCGAGCATCAGCTGCTCCGATGACCCGGTCGAACAGCTGCGCTGCGCCGTGCGCGACTTCGCCGCCGCGAGTGCGCGCAACCGGACGGTGACCCGGGTGATCAACAACGAGCTGGCCGCGCTGAGCCCGGACCATCGCGAGGAGATCCGCGGCTACCGGCAACAGATCGGCGACCGGATCCGTGAGCTGATCGAGCGCGGATCGGCGGCCGGCCTCTTCCACATCTCGGACCCGACGATGACGGCGACCGCCGTGATGTCCCTGGGCATCGACGTCAGCCGCTGGTACCGGGACGGCGGTCGCTGGTCCCCGGAGGACGTCGGCGAGCACATCGCGGACATGGCCATGCGCATCCTGGGCGCGCACGATCCCGGAGGGGCGCGGAACGGCCAGGAGGAGCTCACCGGCACCTCGACCCACGACTCGGCGCTCCTGCCGCGCGTCCCGGTCGAAGGCAGCTGACCGCCCGGCGCACCTGGACGGGCTTGCCGCCGCGGAGTGGGCGACGAGCCCCGCCATCCTGCTATCCCGGGACCAAGAGGCTGACCGTGTCAGCGACACACACCGGCTCGTCGCCACCGTCGCGTTCGACGATCACCCGCGTCGAGAGCTGATGACCGCTGGGACGCTGGATCAGCGACCTCACCTCGACACCGGCGCGGACACGGGAGTCGACCGGCAGCGGCGCTGGGAATCGAACGCTGTCGACCCCGTAGTTGACGCCCATGCTCAGGCCTTCGACGGCGAACACGTGGGCGACCAGGAACGGGATCAGTGACAGGGCCAGGTACCCGTGCGCGATCGTGCTCCCGGACGGCCCCGTCGCTGCCGTGACGGAGTCCTCGCGGGTCCACAGGTGACCACCCGTGGCCTCTGCGAACAGCTCGGTGTTCCGCTGGGTGACGGGGATCCAGGGCGAGTACCCGAGGTGCGTTCCCACGGCCTCTAGGACGGAGGGGAGCCCGTGGAAGACCCTCATCCGTGGCGAGCTTCCGCCCGAGCCCAGGGACCGGCGGTTCGTCGCCCTACCGTCGCGGCGAGCGGCCTCACGAGCGGAGCCCGTTCCGCAGTGCCTTGCGGTCGGCCTTGAGCACGTTCGTCAAGGGGATCTCGTCCAGGATGTGCACCTCGCGCGGGTACTTGGCCGCGCTGACGTGGCGCTTGGCGTGCGCGACGACGTCGGCAGGCAGGAGAGCGGAGCCGGCGGTCAACGTCACGTAGGCAACCACCTCCTCGCCGATGCGTGGATCCGGACGACCGAC
Source organism: Blastococcus sp. (assembly GCA_041640835.1). GTDB lineage: Bacteria > Actinomycetota > Actinomycetes > Mycobacteriales > Geodermatophilaceae > Blastococcus. Next base: position 25,805 of record JBEPZM010000005.1, on the reverse strand, counting down.
GACGACGGCACCCGTGACCTCGGGGTGCGCCAGCAGGGCGTCCTCGACATCGCGGGGGTAGACGTTGAAGCCGTTGCGGATGATGACGTCCTTGATCCGGTCGACGACGTACAGGTAGCCGTCCGCGTCGAAGGTGCCGACGTCACCGGTGTGGAACCAGCCGTCGCGGACGGCCTCCGCCGTGGCCTCCGGGTTCTTCCAGTAGCCCTGCATCACCACGCTGCCCCGGACGCGGATCTCGCCTGGCTGACCCGCCGGGAACCGCTGCCCGGACTCGTCGACCACCTCGACGTCCGCTCCGGGCACCGGCTTGCCGACCGAGCCCAGCCGCCGCGCGCCTCTCGGTTGAGCCGAGATGAGCGAGCTGCACTCGGTGCAGCCGTAGCCCTCGACGATCTGCGCGGTCGGAACCCGTCGTTCGAACTCCTCCGCGACCTCACGCGCGAGCGGCGCACCGCCGCTGCTGACGATCCGCAGCGACGACAGGTCGTGCTTTTCCAGGGGTTGGTCGAGCAGCATCTGGAGCATCGAGGGCACGAAGGCGGTGGACTGGACCCCGTGCTGCTCCGTCAGCGAGAGGAACTGTGCCGGGTCGAACCAGCGCATGATCACGGCCCGCTTGGCACGGTCGACGTGGTAGTTCGACACGCTGAGCAGCAAGCCGTACGCGTGCGCCAACGGGAGCGGGAGCAGCCCGACGACGAGCCCCGGCTCCTGGACGGCCGCCACCGCTGCGCCGGCGGCGTCCAGCCCGCTGTGGGTCAGTGCCACGCCCTTGCTGCGCCCGGTGGTGCCGCCGGTGTAGAGCAGCACTGCGAGGTCGTCACCGGTGCGCGGCGCGATGCCGAGCTCGGGCGCGGACTCCAGCTCCGCGAAGGTCAAGGAGCCTCCGTCGCCCCCCACCACGACGACCGGCAGATCCCCGGCCGCTGCCGTGACCTTGTCGACGAACTCCGGGGTCGTGACCACCGCGACCGCGTCCGAGTCCACGAGGACGTGGCGCAGCTCGTCATCGCTGAGCAGGAAGAGGGCGGGGGTGACGACGGCGCCGGCGCGCCAGAGCGCCTCTGAGGCGATGCCCACCTCGGGGCAGTTGGCCATGAAGAGGACGACCCTGTCACCCGGGCGCACGCCGAGGCGCGCGAACCCGCCTGCCGCGGAGCGAGCCCGAGCGGCCAGATCCTCCGCACCGTGCCACTGCCCTTCGAACCAGGTCGCATCCTGGGAGCCGAAACGCTCGAGACGCGCCTCGGCACGTTGCGCGAGTGAGAATCCGGTGTTCGTCGCCATGACCTGTGCTCCCAGCTGCTTCGATGGATGGAGGGCGTCCGTTGCCCGAGGGGGCGGGCGATCAGCCGCGCGGTCCGCCGGCCACGTAGATGACCTGACCGGACACGAAGCCGGCGCCCTCGCTGGCGAGGAAGGACACCGTGTGGGCGATGTCCGCCGGCAGGCCGCCCCGGGCGACCGGGATGTCGGCGATGACGAACTTCTTGAAGTCCTCGAAGTCCAGGCCCAGGCGCGCTGCCGTCGCCATCGTCATCTCGGTCTCGATGAACCCGGGTGCGATCGCGTTGGCGGTGATGCCGAACTTGCCGAGCTCGATCGCCAGCGTCTTCGTGAAGCCCTGCAGGCCCGCCTTGGCCGCGGAGTAGTTCGCCTGACCCCGGTTGCCCAGTGCCGAGACGCTGGACAGATTGACGATCCGGCCCCAGCCCGCCTTCGTCATGTGCGCCTGCGCCGCGCGGGTCATCAGGAACGAGCCCCGCAGGTGCACGTTCATGACCGCGTCCCAGTCGTCGGTGGTCATCTTGAACAGCATGTTGTCCCGCGTCACCCCGGCGTTGTTCACCAGCACGGTCGGTGCACCGAGGTCGGTCGCCACCCGCTCGACGGCGGCCGCGACACCGGATTCGTCACTGACGTCGACGCCCACGGCCAGTGCGCGTCCGCCGGCTGCCTCGATCTCCTCGACCACGGGCCGGCAGGCGTCCTCGTCGAGATCGAGGACTGCGACGGCCAGGCCGTCGTCCGCCAGGCGCTTGGCCACGCCGGCTCCGATGCCACGTGCGGCACCGGTGACGATCGCGGTGCGTCCGGTCTGAGTGGTCATGCTGGTCTCCTGTGCGCTGGGGTGGGAGCCCGGCGGCGGGGTCGCCGGGGCCGGGATGAGTGCTGGGAACGTGAGAGGGCGGTGCGACCGCGACGGTCAGCTGAGCCGCTCGAGCACCATGGCCATGCCCTGGCCGCCACCGACGCACATGGTCTCGAGCCCGAACTGCTTGTCGTGCTCCCGCAGCGAGTTGATCAACGTGGAGGTGATGCGCGCTCCGGTCATGCCGAACGGGTGTCCGACCGCGATCGCCCCACCGTTGACGTTGAGCTTGTCCAGGTCGATGCCGAGCTCGCGGGCCGAGGGGATCACCTGGGCGGCGAAGGCCTCGTTGATCTCGACCAGGTCGACGTCGTCAATGGTCATGCCCGCACGGGCCAGCGCCTGCCGGGACGCCTCCACGGGGCCGAGGCCCATGATCTCGGGAGACAAGCCCGTGACGCCGGTGCTCACGATGCGGGCCAACGGCGTGAGGCCCAGCTCCCGCGCCTTGGTGTCCGACATGATCACGATGGCGGCGGCACCGTCGTTGAGGGGACAGGAATTGCCCGCAGTCGCGGTCCCGTCCGGCCGGAACACCGGCTTGAGCGCCCCCATCGACTCCATCGTCACGCCGGCCCGGGGCCCGTCGTCCTTGGTCACGACCGTGCCGTCGGCGAGGGTGACCGGGGTGATGTCGCGCGCCCAGAAGCCGTTGGCGATGGCCTTCTCGGCGAGGTTCTGGCTGCGGACGGCGAACTCGTCCTGCATCTGGCGGGTGACGCCGGTGAACTGCGCGACGTTCTCCGCGGTGTTGCCCATGGCGATGTAGACGTCCGGGAGGGCGCCGTTCTCACGGGGGTCGCTCCAGACCCCGCCGCCGGAAGCCAACGCCTCGGTCTGCGCCTCCGCAGCAGCGAAGGCGGGGTTCTTGGTGTCGGGCAGGCCGTCCGCGTTACCGGTGACGTAGCTGCTCACGGACTCCACGCCGGCCGAGATGAAGACATCGCCCTCGCCCGCCTTGATGGCGTGCATCGCCATGCGCGTCGTCTGCAGGCTCGAGGAGCAGTACCGGTTCACCGTCGTGCCGGGAAGGTGGTCCATCCCCGCGAGCACCGCCACGACCCGGGCGATGTTGAAACCTGACGCGCCGGCGGGCTGACCGCAGCCCATCATGAGGTCGTCGATGGTGCGAGGGTCCAGCTGCGGGACCTTGGCGAGCGCCGCCTGCACCATCTGGACGGCGAGGTCGTCGGGGCGGACCTCACGGAGCGAGCCCTTGAAGGCACGTCCGATCGGTGACCTGGCGGTGGCGACGATAACGGCTTCAGGCATGACGACTCCCTAGTGACTAAGCGCTTGCTTACCTCTAGAGTCCATGCCGGACAGGACGCCGTCAACGGCGTCACGCACATTGACAGCTGTGGTGCACGCCACGTCGCCCGGTCGCCGGATCGGAGCGCAGGAGGGTCGCGCCCGAGCCTCGGCTCCGGCCATCCCCCACCGCGGGCACCCCGGCGGACACGAGAGGACCGGGGTCACCATGGATACGACGACGTACCTCACCGAGCTGACCGAACGGCAGTTCCGCGCCTGGCCCGAGGAGGTCCCGCGCGAGCCGCAGTACCCCTTCGGGGAGATCTCCCTCCCGGAGCACCTGCGCCGGTGGGCCGAGGACGACCCGGACCGCCTCGCTCTCGTGTTCTACGGCGCCGAGATCACCTTCGCGCAGCTCGACGAGATGTCCGATCGCTTCGCGGGCTGGCTGCTCGAGTGCGGCGTGCAGCCGGGTGACCGGGTCGCCGTCATGCTGCCGAACTGTCCACAGTTCGTCATCGCCATGATGGGCTCGCTGAAGGTCGGAGCGATCCACGTCCCGGTGAGCCCGCTCGCGCAGGCCCTCGAGCTGGAGCACGAGCTCTCCGACGCCGAGCCCACGGTGTTCCTCTGCCTGACCGACCTGCGGCCGCTGGCAGACCCCGTGCTCGCCCGGCTCTCGGTCGGCACGGTGGCGACGACGTCGCTGGCGGACATGCTCCCGGACGAGCCCGCTCTCCCGGTCCCCGACATGGTCTCGGGCAGCCGAGCCCCCAGCGACTGGTCCGACATCCTCGCGTCCCCCCGCGCCGACTGGGTGGCACCGGACATCGACGCGGTCGCGGTGCTGAACTACACCGGCGGCACGACCGGGCTGCCCAAGGGATGTCAGCACACCCAGCGGAACATGCTCTACACCGTCGTCACCAGCCGGAACGCCACCCCGGAGCTCGGCCCCGACGACCGCGCGGTCATCCTCGTCTACATCCCGATCTTCTGGATCGGCGGCGAGAACGCCCTCACCGCGTCCTTCGTGTTCGGCACCACCCTGGTGCTGCTCACCCGCTGGGACGCCGACGCGTGGCTGCAGGCGGTGGAGCGCTACCGGGTGACCAACACCGGCGGCACGGTCGACAACTACGTCGAGCTGATGGAGCGCGAGGACATCGGCCGGTACGACCTGAGCTCGATCAAGGTTCCGCGGGCCATGTCCTTCGTCAAGGTGCTCACCCCGGAGATCCGGCGTCGGTGGCAGGCGGTGGCGGGCGAGCACTCGCTCCTGGCGGAGTCTGCCTACGGCATGACCGAGACCCACACGCTCGACACCACCACCATCGGGTTCCAGGACGGTGACCGGGACCTGACGACGACACCGGTCTTCTGCGGGCTGCCGATGCCTGGCACGCAGTTCATGATCGTCGACCCCGAGACGAACGAGCCGCTGCCCTTCGGGCAGCCCGGGAGCATCCTCATCCGCACGCCGTCGCTCATGAAGGGCTACTGGCGGAACGAGGAGGCCACGCGTCGCTCGATCTCGGACGACGGCTGGTTCGACACCGGTGACAAGGGCTTCGTCGACGACGACGGCTGTCTGCACTACCTCGGCCGGGACAAGGACATGATCAAGGTGAACGGGATGAGCGTCTTCCCGTCCGAGGTCGAGTCCTTCCTCATCCGGCACCCGAAGATCAGCGAGGCCGCGGTCGTCGCCGCACCGGACGAGCGGCGCGGCCAGATCCCGGTCGCCTTCATCCGGCTCACCGATGGCGCCGTGGTCGAGCCGCAGGAGCTGGAGACCTGGGCGCGCGACAACATGTCCACCTACAAGGTGCCGCGCTTCCGCATCCTCGACGAGTTCCCGCTGACCATGACCGGCAAGATCAGGAAGGTCGACCTCGCCGCCCAGGCGGCCGACTGGGTGGCCGACCAGGGATGACCGGCCACCTGCGCACGCTCCTGGTCGCCAACCGGGGCGAGATCGCCCTCCGGATCTTCCGGGCTGCCCGGTCCCTCGGCATCGAGACCGTGGCGATCCGGTCGGAGGACGACGCCGGCTCGCTCCACGTGCGGCGGGCCGACCGGGTCGCCGTCCTGCCGGGCGTGGGTCCCGCCGCCTACCTCGACGTCGACGCCGTCGTCGCGGCGGCGAGAGAGACCGGGGCCGACGGCATCCACCCGGGGTACGGCTTCCTGTCCGAGAGCGCGGCCTTCGCCAGCGCCTGCCGGAAGGCCGGTGTGACCTTCGTGGGCCCGTCCCCCGACGTGCTGAACGCGTTCGGGGACAAGGGCCGCGCTCGTCAGCTCGCCGAGGACCACGCCGTACCGCTCCTCCCGGGCACCGTCGGACCGACCTCCCTCGACCAGATGGTCGACTTCATGGCCGGGCGGGCCGAGGGCGGCACACCGGACGGGGCCGTCATGGTCAAGGCCGTGGCCGGCGGCGGCGGTCGCGGGGTGCGGGTGGTGCGGAACGCCCGTGACCTGCCCCGCGCCGTCGAGGAGTGCCGGGCGGAGGCGTTGGCCGCCTTCGGCGTCGGCGACCTGTACATCGAGCGTCTGCTCACCGGCGCCCACCACGTCGAGGTGCAGGTGGTCGGGGACGGAACCGGCGCGGTGGCGCACCTGTGGGACCGGGACTGCAGCGTCCAGCGCCGGCACCAGAAGCTGATCGAGATCGCGCCCAGCTCCCTCCTCGCGGCGGAACCCCGATCGGAGATGCTCGCAGCCGCCGTGCGGCTCACCTCCGCAGTACAGCTCCGGGGCCTCGCGACGGTGGAGTTCCTCGCCCTGCCCGACGGTTCCTTCTTCTTCCTGGAAGTCAATCCGAGGCTGCAGGTCGAGCACACGGTCACCGAGCAGGTCCTGGGTCTCGACCTGGTCTCCACCCAGCTGCGCCTCGCTCAGGGGGCCACACTGGCCGACCTCGGTCTCGAGCAGGCAGACGTGCCGATGCCGGTCGGTTCGGCCATCCAGGTGCGCATCAACGCGGAGTCCGTCCGTGGCGACGGACGGATCGCCCCGGCCATCGGCACCGTGACCCGCTTCGAGCTCCCGACGGGCGCGGGGGTGCGGGTCGACGGCAGTGGCTACCCCGGGATGCTGACCAATCCCCGCTTCGACTCCCTGCTCGCGAAGATCGTCGTGCACGACCGCGCCGGCTTCCCGGGAGCAGTACGGCTGGCGTCCGAGGCGCTGGAGGAGACGACCATCAGCGGGGTCGCGACCAACGTGGCCCTGCAGCGTGCGGTCCTCGAGCATCCCGACTTCGTCGCCGGCACCTGTGACACGGCGTGGGGCGACCGCATGCTCGGCTCGCTCGCCGCCCGCGCCCAGGAGCTCGAGCAGCTGGCCGCGGCGAGGTCGGGTGCACCACAGCAGGCGCCCGCCCCGTCGACCGATGCACGCTGGGCGGACGACGCCCGCGCCGTCCGGACCGGTGTGGGCGGCGTCGTCACATCGGTGGAGGTCTCCCCCGGCCAGCTCGTGCCGGCCGGGACGACCCTGCTCGTCCTCGAGGCCATGAAGATGCAGCACCCGGTCCTCGCCGACACCTCGGGAACCGTCGACGCCGTGCTCGTGGACGTGGGCGCGACAGTGACCGAAGGCGACGTCGTCGCGCTACTCGATGCGGCGGACTCCACGGAGGACGTCGTGACCGCCGGGACTGCGGCCCTCGATCCCGACCACGTCCGCGCGGACCTGGCCGCTCTCCGACTGCGGCAGGCGAAGCTCGTGGACGCCGCCCGACCCGAGGCCGTCGGCAAGCGGCACAGGCTCGGCATGCGCACCGCCCGCGAGAACATCGCAGCCGTCACCGACGACGGGCTCCTGGTCGAGTACGGCGGACTGGCCGTCGCCGCCCGACGGAGCCAGGTGCCGCTGGCGGAGCTGGAGGCGCGCACACCGGCCGACGGCATCATCACCGGCCTCGGCCGGGTGAACGGCGATCGGTTCCCCGCAGACAGGTCGACCTGTGCGGTGCTCGCCTACGACTACACGGTGCTCGCCGGCACCCAGGGCTACTACAGCCACCAGAAGACCGATCGGCTCCTGGACGTGGCTCGCACGCGTGGCTATCCGGTGGTGCTGTTCGCCGAGGGCGGCGGCGGCCGTCCCGGCGACACCGACTCGAACACCGTCGCGGGGCTCCACTACCGCACCTTCGGCCTGATGGGTGCCCTGAGCGGCCGCGTCCCGACCGTGGGCATCGCGGCCGGGCGGTGCTTCGCCGGCAACGCCGCGCTCCTCGGCACCTGCGACGTCGTCATCGCCACGGAGAACTCGACGATCGGCATGGGCGGCCCCGCCATGATCGAGGGGGGCGGACTCGGAACCTTCGCCCCCGAGGAAGTCGGCCCGATCGGGGTGCAGCAACGCAACGGCGTCGTCGACATCGTCGTCGCCGACGAAGCGGAGGCGACGGACACGGCACGCCGCTACCTGTCCTACTTCCAGGGTCCGCTCGCCGATCACGAGGCGGCCGACCAGCGGCTCCTGCGACACCTGATCCCGGAGAACCGCAAGCGCGTCTACGACGTGCGCGCGGTGCTCGAGACGCTGTTCGACATCGGCTCCCTGCTCGAGCTGCGGTCAGGTTTCGGGCCCGGGGTGATCACGGCGCTGGCCCGGATCGAGGGCAGCCCCGTCGGCGTCATCGCCAACAACCCAGCGGTGCTGGGCGGTGCGATCGACGCGGACGGTGCCGACAAGCTGGCCCGCTTCCTGCAGCTCTGCGACGCATTCGCCATTCCGATCGTGTCCCTCTGCGACACGCCCGGATTCATGGTCGGGCCCGAGTCGGAGAAGCACGCCACCGTCCGGCACTTCGCCCGACTGTTCGTGCTCAGCGGCCACCTCACCGTCCCGATGGTGACCGTCGTGCTGCGCAAGGCCTACGGGCTGGGCGCGCTCGGCATGGCCGCCGGCGGCTTCCACAACCCATCCATGACCGTCGCCTGGCCGACCGGTGAGTTCGGCGGCATGGGGCTGGAAGGGGCCGTCCGGTTGGCGGCCAAGAACCATCTGGCAGCGATCGAGGATCCGGTGGAGCGACAGCGCCAGTTCGACGAGATGGTCGCCCTCGCCTACGAGCGGGGCAGCGCTGTCAACACCGCGGCACACCTGGAGATCGACGACGTCATCGACCCGGCGGACACCCGGCGGGTCATCAGCGCAGCCCTGCTCGCCCAGCCCGGTCCACCGCGGGACGGGTGGGCCAACAGTCGTCGCAGCGCAGGAGTGGACACCTGGTGACCCGGTCCACGACCCAGGTCCCTTCCGGAGATCGCCCACCGAGGAGCGCCACCGCCATGGAACCCAGCGCCGCCGAACCACTGGAGACACGCGTCGTCGCAGACGGCCTGGACTTCCCCGAAGGACCGATCGCCCTGGACGACGGCAGCGTCCTGGTGGTCGAGATCCGTGGTGGCCGGCTCAGTCGGGTCACTCCGGACGGGAGCGTGTCCACCGTCGCCGACCTCGGCGGCGGTCCCAACGGAGCGGCGATCGGACCGGACGGCGCCGTCTACGTCACCAACTGCGGCGGCTTCCTCTTCCTCGATGACGACGAGGGCATGCCCGTCTCCACGGGCATGCCCTCGGCCGACTACCGGGGCGGTTCGATCCAGCGGGTCGACCTCGACACCGGCGAACACCACGACCTCTACAGGGAGTGCGACGGACAACCGCTGGTCGGGCCGAACGACCTCGTCTTCGACGGCCAGGGCGGCTTCTACTTCACCGACAACGGCAAGATCTTCGAGGAGAGGTATGCCATGGGCAGCCTCTACTACGCCCGGGCGGACGGCTCGTCGATCACGCGGCTCGCCGCCTGGCAGGCGTGGCCCAACGGCATCGGCCTCTCCCCCGACGGCCGCACGCTGTACGTGGCCCACACCGTCCTCGGATGGCTCACCCGCTGGGAGGTGACCGGGCCAGGGCAGATCCGCGCGGCGAGCGGCGGCGTCGCCGGTGACCTCGTCGGCAAGGCCATGGGGGGCCAGTCCTTCGACTCGCTCGCCCTCGAGGCCGACGGGACCGTCTGCGTCGCCACGCTCGCCGCAGCGGGCCAGCGGACCGGCGGGATCACGGTCTTCCCTCCGGCCGGGCCGCCCACCCTGCTGTCGGTGGACGACCCGTCCACCACGAACATCTGCTTCGGTGGTCCTGAGCTGACTACCGCCTACATCACCTCGGCCGGCCGGGGGCTCCTGCTCGCTGCCGACTGGCCACGCCCCGGCCTGCGCCTGGCACATCCTTGAACCTCGCGCAGTCCCACAGCCCGAGCCACGAGGCCCGTCCCACATGACGTGGCCTCGTTTCCTGCGCCTCCGGTCGATGCCACGTCCCGACCTGGCCCTGGTCCTGGCGATCGCCGCGGTCATGGCTCTCGCCGTCGGTGCCGTCGAGCTCGCGGGGCTGGACGACGTCGCGGTGTACGCCGCACTCGTCGGCCTGTACGTCGCCATGGGCGCGTTCGGCGGAACCCTGCGCGCTGACCTGTCGATACTCGCGGCCGTCGCTCTCGCCCTCGTCGCGGCGGTGGCGCTTCCGGCGCTCCTGGCACCCGTCGCCCCGTGGGCCGCCGCGCTGGTGGTGCTCCTCATGGTGGGCCTGACCAGCCTGGTCACCGTCCTGGGCCGGCGGTACGTCCCGGTCGAGCAGGGAATCGGGCTCATCACCGTCTACGCCTACGGCTACCTGCATCCCGGGGTGGTCGAACCTGTGCCGGTCGTGGCCGCGACCTTCCTGGTGCTCGCGGTCGTGGTCGTCATCCGTGTCGTAGGTGGGCTGCCTGATCCCGACGCGCCACTGCGGGCGGCACTCGCTGACGTGCTCAGCATCGGTGGTCGTCACGCGGTCGAGAAGGCGGCCGTCATCTGGCTCCGCGGTCCCGGCAAGGCGTGGACGGCCGACGTGCTCGTCGGCGGACTCCGGGTCGACTCCGCAGTGCGCGCACTCCGGCACCGCTCGGAACACCTCTCCCACGACTCCGGGTCCGTCCGCGCCCGCGGGCTCGAAGCCACTCTGCAGCAGGTGACGGAGCAGGCACGGGACCTCGCCGGGCTCGTCCGCGCGAAGCGCCCGCCTGCAGTGGCGTCCTCGGGGCGCAACGCTCCGTGCGCCGTCGAGACCCTCCTTCCGCTGGACCGGCCCCTCGGCGTGATCGCCGCCGACGCCCTCACGAGGATCGAGGCTGCGGGACGCCACCGTGACCCCGCGCCGGTCCGCGACGCCACGGTGCTCCAGCGCGCGTACGTCCGCACCACCTTGCGAGGCACCCTGTCGTGGTCCTCGCCCCGGCTGCGGCACGCGGTCCGGCTCGTGAGCGCTCTGTCCATCTGCTTCGTCCTGACCGCCGTCGTAGTTCCACCCGCTTTCGCGCTCCCGCTGCTCATGGGGACCTACGGCGTGCTGCAACCGACATGGGCGGACAGCGTCGGCCAGGCACGTCGCCGCGTCGTCGGGCTGGTGGCGGGAGCCGCCGTCGCGTCGTTGGTCGTGCTCCTCCTGCCTCCCGCCGCAACCGTCGCGATCGGGCTCGCTGCTCTGCTCATCGGCTTTGCCTACGTGGGCAGCAGCATCACGGTCTTCCTGGGCTGCCTCGTGGTCGCGCTCACCGTGACGATCGCTCCCCTGGTTCACGTCGCGCCGGAGCGGTACGCAGTCGGGTACGCCATCGCGGCGGCCGGCGGCGCTCTGCTGGCGACGGTCTTCGCCTTCACATGGGTGCGGGGCCCCTCTGCAGAGATGCAGCGCCGCGCGCTCCGGCGCGCCGGGACGGCAACGGCGCACCTCGCGCAGCTGTTGGCCGAGCCGCACAGCTCGACAGACCAACGAATGGCTCTGCTTGCGCTCGCGATCCGTAGTCAGCAGAACGCCGTGCCGATCGCCGCCACTAGTAGCGCCCGCACGAAGACCGCATCGCCGTCCGTGTGCACGGCCGAAGCCGCTGACGCACTCGCCGGCATCAACGTCGTCTGTCTCTCCGTCGTCCTCGGCCTCGTCGAGAGCGGTCCGCAGCTGCGGCAGGCGCTCGACCACACGGCGCACGTGGCGCTGTCCATGGACGGCCCCGCGCCTCGACCTCTCCCTCCCCCGAGCCTCCAAACCTCAGCCTCGACGGACCTGGCGACGTCCCTCCTGCTCCTCGAAACCGAGCGTCTGAGGGAGGCCGTGGAGCCTGGCCACCCGCCGCCCGACTGAGCGCTTGCTCGCGTCGATGCGCCGTCTCACCGGAATCACGCACTACCGCGCATTTCCCCGAAGTACCGGCAGGGACCACCTGCCGCCCGACCCACTGAGAAGGACACTCGATGCGAACCGCTGAGCCAACAGAACTGTTCGACCTGCGCATGAGCGAGGAGGCCCGGCCGCTGTACGACCGCGTCGTCCGCTTCCTGGAAGACGTGGTCGCGCCGATGGCTGAGGAGTTCCACCGGCTCGGCGAGGGCCGTACCGACCGGTGGTCCTACGCACCGGGTCAGCTCGAGGCGCTGGAGGGCGCCAAGGACAAGGCCAAGGAAGCCGGCCTGTGGAACTTCTTCCTCCCCAACTCCGAGGTCGGCGGCCTGACCAACCTCGACTACGCCTACATCGCCGTCGAGCTCGGCAAGTACCCGCTGGGCTCCGAGTCGCTGAACTGCTCGGCCCCCGACACCGGCAACATGGAGGTGCTCGAGCGCGTCGGCACCCCTGAGCAGAAGGCCCGCTGGCTCGAGCCCCTGCTCAACGGCGAGATCCGCTCGGCCTTCGCCATGACCGAGCCCGACGTCGGCAGCTCGGATGCCAAGAACGTCCGGCTCCAGGCCCTGCGCGACGGCGACGACTACGTGCTCAACGGCGAGAAGTACTACATCTCCGGAGCCGGCGACCCGCGCTGCAAGATCATGATCGTCATGTGCCAGACGAACCCGGAGGCGCCGGCGCACCAGCAGCAGTCGCAGATCCTGGTGCCGATGGACACCCCGGGCGTCCAGGTGATGGAGCCGATGGAGGTCTTCGGCCGCGACGACGCCCCGCACGGCCACATGCGGATCCGGTTCACCGACGTGCGCGTGCCGGTCTCCAACATCCTGCTCGGCGAGGGCCGCGGCTTCGAGATCAGCCAGGTGCGCCTGGGCCCCGGGCGCATCCACCACTGCATGCGCGCCATCGGCCAGGGCGAGAAGGCCCTCGAGCTGATGGTCCGCCGCGGCAAGTTCCGCGAGGCGTTCGGCAAGCCGATCCTGAACCTCGGCAAGAACATGGAGACCGTCTCGCGGGCGCGCATCGAGCTCGACGCCTGCCGCCTCATGGTGCTCAAGGCGGCCAAGGCGATGGACGTGCTGGGCAACGCCCAGGCCCGCGTCTACGTCTCGGCGGTCAAGGCGATGGTCCCGGAGAAGGTCTGCCAGATCATCGACCAGGCCATCCAGATCCACGGCGCCACCGGGGTGTCGCAGTGGACCCCGCTGGCCGGCATGTACGCCAGCCAGCGCACGCTCCGCCTGGCCGACGGCCCCGACGAGGTGCACCACTTCGTCGTCGCCCGCCACGAGGCCGGTCAGTACAACGAGCCAGCCCCCGGGCGTTCCGAGGCCGGCGGTACCGGCGTCTTCGCCGGCCCGTGAGCCGCTAGCAGCAGAAGGGCCCGGTCACCGCGGTGACCGGGCCCTCTGCGTCCGTAGCGGGGAACGCGTCACGTCCCGTGTCGTGGCGGACGATCTTGTCCGACGGCCGCGCTACGGTCCGACGATCACCACGAAGCCGCGCGCACCGCGCCCTACTCCCCCGGCGGGAGCAGCCGGTGGGACGGCTCCCACTTCTAGGTGTCCAACTCCCCCCTCGCCGCCGGCGAGGAGGACCGCGCACGGCGGTGGGAATGACGTTGGCCCAGGCGCTGTCGGCCCAGCCGACCGGACCCGGCTGACCCCGGAGGTCCGCCATGGCCGACGACGCCCCGATCGTCTACTACAAGCCGGGCTGCCCGTACTCGGCCACGTTGCGGGCACGGCTCACCCTCGCCCGGATCCCCCACCGGTCGGTGCGCTTCCGCGATGACGAGGACGGCGCCCGGGCGGTCCGGGCCCATCACGAGAAGGGGTTCGAGCTCTCCCCCACCGTGATCGTCGGGCACGAGTACCTCACCAACGCATCGCTGCGGCAGGTGCGCGAGGCGCTGGCCCGCCGCTGACTCGCCAGGGGCACCTGCATGCGATCAGTGGTCTCGGCATGCCCTGCAGGCGGGACCGGAGGGGGGCCCACTCAGTCCGGCCGGCTCTCCGCGTCCGGCCGCAGGACCGACGCGAGTCCCGTGAGGTCCAGCATTCGCCGGGCCGGCCCGCTCGCTGGGAGCAGGATGTCCCAATCTGCGTGGGTCCGGGCGCGGTCGGAGATCTCGAGCAGCAGCCCGGCACCCACGCTCGTCACGTATCCGAGCCGGGTGAGGTCGACGGTGACCGGCCCTGGGTCGGACAGCTCGGCGAGGATGCGCTGACGGATCGCTGTCGTGCCCGCGAGGTCCAGGTCACCGGTCAGCGCCAGGCAGCGGCGCCCCTGTGTCTCGGTGACGTCCAGGGTGGCCGGCTGCTCGTCGGCACGCCACGGCACGGTGGTCTGCTGCCGTACCGGCGGCCGGGTCGCCACCGCGGATGGCGGGACCGAGGGTGTGAACACGAACCTCAGCGTGGTGCCGGTGGGCCCCGGAGACAGGTCGACGTCGTGGGCGAGCGCGGCGATGAGCTGCAGTCCCCGTCCGCGGAAGCCGGGGTCGGCCGGCGGTGGACGCCAGCTGCCGGTGTCGGTGACCGACACGACGACATCGCCGGCGTCGGTGGGGTGGAGTTCGACACCCACCCGACCCGGGACGTCTGCGTCCCGGTAGGCGTGCTCAACGGCATTGCCGGTCGCCTCGCCGAGCGCCAGCAGGAGGTCGTCGATCGCCTGGGGACGGAGGCCCGCTTCCGGAGCCCATCCCCGGACCGCACGGCGCACCTCTGCCAGCCGTACAGGCTCTGCGGGCAGGTCCAGCCGCAAGGGTGCCGGCAGCAGGCGGACGGCGACGATTGCGACGTCATCGGTGCCGCCGCTTCCGTCGACGAGATCGCCCAGCACACCGTCGACGAGCGCGCGCAGCGAATCCGACCGGCGGGCCGTGGCCGCGGCAGCCAACCGCTCGAGCCCGTCGTCGAGGCTCTCGCCCCGCCGCTCGGCCAGCCCGTCGGTGTAGAGAAGCAGCGTCGCCCGCGGTGACACGGTCATGGCCGCTTCCTGGAGAGGCCCGGCGGTGGGCAGGCCGAGCGCCGAGCGCAGCCCTCCCTCGAGGTACCCGTCACGTGGCGCACCGTCGCCGGGAGCATCGACGGAGTCGACCAGGAGCGGAGGCGGGTGCCCGGCGGAGCTGTAGGTGAGCCGGCCGCTGTCCGGCTCCAGCCGCAGGCAGCATGCGGTGCTCGCCCTGGCCCCCGGCACGTGCAAGGCGAAGCGGTCCAACCCCTCGAGCGCCTGTGCCGGTGAGAAGCCGGCCAGCAGCAGGGCCGCCAGCGCGCTGCGCAGTTGGCCCATCACCGCCGCGGCGGAGGCACCGTCGCCGACGACGTCGCCGACCGCGACCGCGACGGCACCGCCGGCCAGCGGCAGGACGTCATACCAGTCCCCGCCGGCGGAGGTTCCCTCAACGGCGGGCAGGTAGCGGGCGGCGACAGCGAGCCCGTCCACAGCCGGGACGGCGCCGGGCAGCAGGCTGCGCTGCAGCGTCTCGGCCATCTCCCGGCGGACGTCGGCCAGCGCGGCTCGCTCGAAGGCCACGGCCACCTGATCGGCGACGGTGAGCAGGAACGCGCGCTCGTCCGGATCGAAGGCCCGGGCCGTCCGGAACGTCACGGCGAGCGCACCGACCGCCCGGTCGCCCACGAGCAGCGGGAGCGCAGCGATGGCCTGGGTTTGTTCGGACATGCTCGACACGACGGCGGGATAGCGATCGGCCACGGCCGCCCGGTCCGGCAGCCAGACCGGACGGTGGGTGAGCGCGGCGTCGGGCAGCGGTACCGAGGGCGTCAGCGGCATCGTGGTGAAGCCGTCCCAGCGCCCGGGCGGGGCACCGACGACGTCGACGGTGTGGAGCTGCCCGTCGTCGCCGAGGGTGCACACGGCGACGAGCGAGGCGCCGAGCACGTCGCGGAGCCCGGTGGTGAGGGCGGCCGCCGCTTCGGCCACCGTTCCGGCTCCGGAGAGCGCCACGGTGATCTCGTGCAGCTGCCGCCTCTGGGCCGCCAGCCGCTCGGCGGCCACCATGGTGGCCAGGCGCTGACCGATGTCGGCGGCCAGCGCGACATCGGCGTCGTCGTAGCGGTCCGGCTCGTGGGCGGTGAGGGTGAGCAGTCCGACCACCGCCCCGCCGATGGTGAGCGGCGCGATGAGCCAACCGGCACCGCCGATCGCGCTGAGCGCGGAGAACTGGTCCTCATCGGTCGTCGCGGCCCGGAACAGGGCCTCGGTGGCCTGTGGCACCGCGAAGGCGCGTCCGGCCCGTAGCTCGGCGGCGAACTCGTCGGGCACACGCACCGATCCCAGCGCCCGCACCTGGTTGGTCAGTCCGCCGGGGGCGACGGCGACCGGCCGGTACCGCTCGTCGTCCCCGCGCAGCCATACCGCGGCCCACTCAGCCCGGTCAGGCACGAGCAGAGCGGTGACCGTCGACAGCCGTTCCTCCACGCCGCCGGGGGCGGTGAGTATCTGACCGGCCGCGGCCAGCAGCGCCGCGGCCAGCTCGCGGCGCTTCGAGTCGGTGACATCGACGAGGACCGAGTGCATGGCGGTCGCGGTCCCGGCCTCGTCGCGCGCGACATGTGCCAGGTGCTGCAGCCACACCCACCGCCCATCGGCCGCGCGGACCCGGTAGGTGAGCGACACGTCCTCGCCGTCGGCGATCGCGCCGCGCACGGCGGCCAGCACCTCGTCGGCATCGTCGGGGTGCAGGATCCGCTGCCACAAGCCGGGCTCATCCAGCCACTGCCGGATCGGATAGCCCAGCACCTCCGCGGCGCGGGCGTTGACGAACCGGAAGCGCCAGGTCGACGGATCGCGCTCCCACACGATCGCGTTCAACCCGGCGACCATGGCCCGCATCCGGGCCGCGCTGGCCTCGGCCGCCCCGCGGGCCGCCCGGGCGGCTTCGGCATCCCGGCCCGCCCGCTCGGCTCCTTCACGGGCGTCCGCCAGCTCGACGCGGATCTCGGAGCCGGGCGGCTGTCCCGGAGCAGCCGCGCTGGATCCGCGTGCTCCGTGGTCGTGCTCTGACTGCACCGCTGGGCCCCCTGCCTGACGACACCGCGAATGGTCCGTGGGGAAGCTCCTGACGGACACCGTGGAGGGCTTCCGCGAACCTGGTGGTCAACCGCTCAGCGCGCCTAGACTGCGCTGGCGGTCAGCAGTGGTCGTCCTGGTCGGGCACCCTGCGTCACTGGACGTGGCGGTTCGATGCGCAGTGGTGTGGGTTTCTTCGCGTGTAGCGCGACGGAGTTACCCGGGCTCAGCGGTCGAAACACGTGCCGCTGGGCCTCCGGTCAGGGATGTGGGCCCGACCTGATCCCGTCGAACAGGCGCGCGGGAGCTTCCTCAGTGCGGAGGCCGGGATGACGCGCCTGTCAGTTCCCTGGCGGCTGATCCTCGTCGTCGCTGCGGGGTACGCCGCTGGATCGATCACGTCCTTCGTGCTGTTCGAGTCCTCCAGCACGGGGGCCGTGTTGTTCCTGCCTGCTGGGGTGACCCTCTCTGCGCTGGCGCTCACCGAGCCCCGCCGCTGGCCGTGGATCCTGATGACGGCCGCGCTCGTGGAGTTCACCATCGACCGGAGCCAGGGCATCGGGGCCGTCGCGGTCTGGGGCTTCGTCCTGGCCAACACAGCCGAGCCCCTGGTCGGAGCCACGCTGCTGCGCCGGTTCGCGCCGCACCTCGATCTCGGGCGTCGCCGCGATCTCGGGGCCTTCCTCCTCTGCGGCGTGCTGGCCGGCCCTCTGGCGGGGGCGTCCATCGGCTCGGCGACCATCCATTTCTCGCAGGGCCCGGCCGTCCTGGACGGCCTCCTCCCGTTCTGGGCCGGCGACGGGCTGGGGGTGCTCACCGTGGGCGGGGCCGTGCTGACCTGGCGGCTGGACCAGAACCGTCGCGGCGCTCCCGGCCCGGTCCACCGGGTGATGCTCCTGCTGGTGACCGCCGGAATGACAGCCGCGGTGTTCTGGCCGGTCGTCGTCCCCCTGGCCTACCTGACACTGCCCCTGCTGTTCTTCGTGGCCGTCCGGTACGGGGTCGCGCTGGTCACCGAGGCGGGCCTCGTGGTCGCCGTGACCGCGAACGTCATGACCGTGGCCGGCCGCGGCCCGTGGGCGCCGCTCAGCGACTCGCCCCAGATGGAGGCGGCCCTCCTGCAGCTGTTCATCGCCGTCGCGGTTCTCGGCGCCTGGCTGCTCGCGGTCGAGATCGCCGAGCGGGAGCGCGCCCGGACCGTGTCCATCCAGGAGGCGGCGGCGCGCCGCCGGGTGGAGGCCTTGCAGGAGGTGACCGCCGGGCTGGCGACCGCGGCAACGACCGACACGGTCGCCGAGGTCATCGTCGGACCCGGTATCGGCCTGCTCGCCGACTCCGGTGCCGTGGGGGTGATCGACCAGGACGGCGGCCGGCTGCGGGTGTGGACGTCAGGCACGGTCAGTGCCACCGACATGCCGCTGGACGACCCATCCCCCCTGGCGACCGCCGCCCGGCGCCATGCCCCCGTCCGGTCCTGGTCCCCCGCCGTGCTCGCAGTGCCGGCCACGGCCGCGGGCACCACCTTCGGGGCACTGGAGTTCCGATTCGCCGACGGCGGCGCGATCGACAGCGACGTCGTCGCCATGTCCCGCACGCTCGCCGAGCTCATGGCCCCCGCGCTGCACCGCGCCCGGCTGTACGAACAGGAACGGGAGGCGGCCCACCAGCTGCAGCAGTCCTTCCTGCCCCTCGTGCCCGACACGCTGCCCGGGGCGCAGTTCGCCGGCTGCTACCGCCCGGCGGACCAGCACCACGACATCGGCGGGGACTGGTACGAGGCGTTTCCTCTGCCCGGAGACCGGCTCGGGTTCGCTGTGGGCGACGTCGTCGGCCACGACCTGCGTGCCGCTGCCGCGATGGGGCGGTTGCACTCGGCTCTGAGCGCGCTCGCCGCCACGCCGCACGACGGACCGGCCGCGCTCCTCGACGCGCTCGACCGGGCGTCCTCGGCCATCCCCGGTGCCGGGCTCACCACGATCGGATACGCCGAGTACGACCCTGCCTCCGGTCGGCTGTGCTACGCCTGCGCGGGCCACCCACCTCCGCTGCTGGTCACCGACCACCGGGTCCGCTGGCTCGACGACGGCCGCTCCCGTCCGCTCGGCGTCGCATCGGAGCCCCGCTCGGAGGCCCTCGCGATGGTTCCGCCCGGGTCGATGCTCCTCTGGTACTCCGACGGGCTCGTCGAACGACGCGACGCCGACCTCGACGAGGGACTGCTGCGCCTGGCCTCGGTCGCCGCCAGGCTCGACGGCGAGGACCCGCAGGTCTGGTGCGATGCCGTGATGCAGGAACTCACCGGCGGTCAGCGGCTGCACGACGACGTCGTCCTCATCTGCCTGCGGCTGCACGCGCATTCCACCGCCAGCACGGTTCCGCCGCCCGCCGTGCCCCTGGAGAGCGAGGGGACAGGTTCCACGCCACGCCGGCTGCCCGGTCCGGCGCCCTGCAGCAGTCAGGGCTGAGTCACACGCGGTGGATGGGCTCCGCCATCTGGATGGGTCAAGCGGCTCAGCATCGGCGTTGGTCCCCGTGCAGGCGGGCCCCGTCTGACTCGCGACCACGATCGTGCACTGTCCGACGGGCGGGCTACGTTCCGACCATGTCCACGAAGCCGCGTACACCGCGCTCCACTCCCCCAGCGGGAGCAGCCGGTGGGACGGCTCCCACTTCCCGGTGCCCAAGTGCCCCCTCGGACACCAGCTGATGCACACCGATCGGGAGCCCTTGCACGGCTCCCCTGCGGCTCGCGGGCCGGTCCTAGAGGACGTCGAGCGGGACCTTGCCGGACGGCGGGGGGAAGAGCCGGTCGAGCTGGTCCAGCTCCGCCTGGCTGAGGCCGATCTCCAGCGCCGCGCGGTTCTCGACGACGCGCGCGCGGGTCGAGGCCTTGACGACGGCGAAGACGTCGGGCGACCGCAGCACCCACGCGATGGCCAGCTGGGCCGGGGTGACCCCCTTCTCCGCGGCCAGGTCGCGGACGGCCCGGTGCTCGAGGAGCCGGCCGTGGTCGACCGGCGAGTACGCCATCAGCGGCATGCGCCTGCCGCGGCACCAGGGGATGAGGTCGTACTCGAGGCCGCGCCGGGCGAGGTTGTAGAGCACCTGGTCGGTCTGCACCCCCGCTGCCGCCGGGCAGCCCGACCAGCTGATCGAGGTCGGGGCGTCGAAGTTGCTCACACCCCAGGACCGGATGAGCCCGCGGGAGGCCAGCGCCTCGAAGCCCGCGACGGTCTCCTCGACCGGCACCCGACCGCGCCAGTGCGACAGGTACAGGTTCAGGCGATCGGTACCCAGCCGGCTCAGGCTCCGCTGGCAGGCGTCCACCGTGCCCTCGCGCGTGGCGTGGTGCGGCAGCACCTTGCTGACCAGGAAGACGTCGTCCCGTCGGCCGGCGATCGCCCGGCCGACGAGCTGGTCGGCGGCTCCGTCGCCGTACATCTCGGCGGTGTCGATGAGCGTCAGGCCCACGTCGATGCCCGCGCGCAGCGCGTCCAACTCGATGTCCTGCCCCCGGGGTTCTCCCCCACGTACCAGGTGCCCATGCCGAGGGCCGGGGCGACGGTGCCGTCGGGCAGGGTGACGGCGCGCATCACGGGTGCGGTCATGCGGGGGGCCCCTCCATGGGCAGTCCTGCCGATTTCGCCCGGCAGGTGGCGACGCGGCGGCCGCCGAGCTCTAGCGTCGGGGACGTGATTCCCGTCGGCCTGGTCGGCGCGGGCACCCGAGCGGCCGAGGTGTACGCCCCTGCGCTCGAGACCTGCCCCGAGGTGGATCTCGTGGCGGTGTGGGCGCGAGCCGCCGAACCCGTTCGGCGGCTCGCCGAAACGGCACGGTGCCGTGCCGTGCGAGCGGTTCGAGGACCTGGTGGAGCGATGCAGCGCGGTGGTGTTCGCTGTCCCGCCGCCTCGTCCAGATGGAGTACGCCTCGCGTGCCATCCGGCAGGGCTGCGCGGTGCTGCTGGAAAAACCCATCGGCGGCGATGTCGCCGGCGCCGAGCAGCTGACCTCGGTAGCCCTCCGCCACGACGTGCCGACGATCGCGCTGGCCTGGCGGTACACGGAGGACGTCCGCCGGTTCCTGGCGACCGATGTCCCCGACGTCGACCCGGTGGGCAGCATGGGGCGGGTGCTGTCCTGTGCGGCCGACGGCGGGGTTCCGGCTCCGCCGTGGCGAAGGGCCCTCGGGGTGCTGCACACCTACGCGGCCGACCTGTTCGGGCACCGCGTGCCGCCACTGAGGGCATGGGAGACGGGAGCCGCGACGTGCTGAACCTCTCCGTCACCCTGGCGATCGGCCTGCCGCTCGCGTTCCTGCACGTCTGGTCGCCCTACATCCACCCCGACAGGTACGTCGCCGCCAGGTACTGGCGGCCGTTCGCCGACGGCATCTCCATCACCTACGTCTTCCTGCAGCTGTTGCCCGAGATCACGCACCTCGCCGAGGAGGAGCTGCATCCCGACGAGCGCTACGTCCTGAGGTTCACCGGGTGGCTCGAGGCGCTCTCCGCCTGGGGCGAGCAGAACCCCTTCCTTCCCCTGCTGGTGGGGTTCACCCTCTTCTACGGGCTGGAGCGAGGGTTCGAGCGACCCGTGGACCACGGGGACGGTGACGGGGCGGAGCGTCCGGTGCACTTCTGGGTGCACATGGTCGGCATGTCGCTGTACAAGATCCTGCTCGGCTACCTGATGGGCCAGATCACCAGCGTGTCCGGGCTCCTCATCTTCGCCTTCGCCATCATGATGCATTTCCTGGTGATCGACTTCCACCTGCTGGAGATGCACCGTTCGGCCTACCACCGGATCGGCAGATGGATGCTGAGCGGCGCGTTCCTCGTCGGGTGGCTGCTCAGCGCGCAGGTGCAGATCGCCCCACCGGTGCTGGCCATGCTGGTCTCGTTCGTCGCCGGTGGCGCCGTGCTGATGATCATCCAGGACGAGTTCTCGGAGAGCCACGACAACTCCTATGCCGCCTTCCTGATCGCGGTCCTCCTCTACGGCTCGCTGCTGTTGGTGTTCTAGCGACGGTCACGCGAAGGCGCTGTGGCGGCGGATCACGCAGGCGGTCCGCCAGGCCCGCCGCGGTCGGTCGAGATGCCGGGCGCGCGCGCACCTTGCGCCGGGCGCCGGTGCGGGAGAAGGGTGAACCCGTCGTCGGCGCTCGTCGCGTCGGGACGGGCGACGCTCGGGTCGAGTGCGGGGAGACACGACCGATGAGAGCTGTTCGCCTGCACCGCTACCACCAGGACCCGTCGATCGACGAAATCCCGGAGCCGCAGATCACGGGCCCGCTGGACGTCGTGGTCCGGATCGGGGCCGCCGGGGTCTGCCGGACCGATCTGCACAGCGTCGAGGGCCAGTGGGAGGCCGTCCAGAATCCCCGGCTGCCCTACGTGCTGGGGCATGAGAACGCCGGCTGGATCCACTCGGTGGGCGACGGTGTCACCAACGTCGCGGTCGGGGACACGGTGATCCTGCATCCGCAGCCGAGCTGCGGGCTGTGCCCGGCCTGGCGCGCCGGAGACGACATGCACTGCGCCGACGCCTTCTTCCCCGGCCTCTCCGGCCACGACGGCGGCATGGCCGAGTACATGCGCACGTCCGCCCGCGCCTGCGTGAAGCTGGAGCCCTTCATCGACCCGGCCGACGTCGCGGCGCTCGCGGACGCCGGCCTCACCGCGTACCACGCCGTCCGGAAGGCCGTGCCGTTGCTGCACCCGGGCACGACCGCGGTCGTGCAGGGCGCCGGCGGGCTCGGGCACATCGGCATCCAGTGCCTCCGGGCCCTGACCGCCGCGCGCATCGTCGTCGTCGACCGCAACGCCGACGCGCTGAGGCTCGCCGAGGAGCTCGGAGCCGACGACACGGTGCTCGCCGACGGCAACCAGGTGGAGTCGGTCACGGACCTCACCGGAGGGACGGGCGCGCACGTCGTCTTCGACTACGTCGCGGAGCGGGGCGCGGAGATGGACGGCTGGAACATGACCGCGGCGGGCGGCTCGTACTTCGTCGTCGGCTACGGCGGCGAGCTGCGCATCCCGACGCTGGACATCATCTCCACCGAACGCAGCATCGTCGGCAACATCGTCGGCACCTACACCGACCTCACCGAGCCCATGGTGCTCGCGCAGGCCGGCAGGGTCACTCTGCACGCGCAGAAGTACCCGCTGGACGACGCGGGCGCCGCGCGGCTACGGGATCTCCAGGGACGAGGACGGCGGCGAGAAGGTCATCCCGAAGCCCTGACCGCCGTCTCCACCGTCCCTGGGGGACGACGAGGGGCTGACACGAGTACCTCCGGGTCGTCCACGGCCGCGACCAGGAAGTCGACGAGGCGGCGGACGGCAGGGCGGGCCGGGCGGCGCCAGACGACCTCCAGGTCGAGCAACAAGGGCGGAGCGAGCGGCAGCACGACGATCCCCGTCACGCCCATGTGCTCCGCGACCCCGAGGATCCCCGGGGCGACGCCCGACCCGTCTGCGACCGCCCGCAGCATCGCCTCGGGGCTGTTGATGAGGTCCGGCTCCACGACGACCTGCCCCGGCTGCGCTCCCCCCGGCAGCAAGTGGTCCACCGTGCGCTGCCAGATGCCCGCAAACGGCGGCAAGGGGAACATCACCACCGCTTCGTGGTCGAGACCGGCGACCGGGATCTCCGCCAGCTCGGCGAGCGGGTGCCCGGTTGGCAGGACGATTCCGAACAGCACCGAGCCGAGGACGATCCCGTCGAGATCACGGTGCTCCTGGGGCCGGTTCCAGACGACCGCTGCATCGGCCCGTCCCTGCCGGACGGCCTCGACGGCGTCGTCCCCCGGGCTGGAGGTGACGGCGACCTCGGTGCCCGGGACGGCAACACTGACCAGTCGCAGCGGGCCGTCGAGGACCCGCTCCGCCATGGTGCAGACCCGCAGGGTCACCTGCTCCCGGCGGTCCGGCCCCGCGGATCGCACGTCCTCGCGCGCGCGGTCCACCTCGGCCAGGATCACCCGCGCCCGCTCCAGCAGGACGCGCCCAGCGGGCGTCAGTTCGGCTCCGCGGGGAGTGCGATCGAAGAGGGTGACGTGCAGGTCCCGCTCCAGCGCGCGGATCTGCTGCGAGAGCGACGGAGCGGCGATGTGCAACCGGCGCGCGGCGGCGGCGAACCGCCGCTCCTCGGCGACGGTGAGGAAGTACCTGAGCTGGCGCAGGTCCACGGGGCAGGCTACCGCCGAATCGGTTGCCGGGCGGTCGGCGTGTGAGGCCAGGGCTCACCGGCGTGTGGTTCTACGTCACGGCACGCGCGGTAGTCGTGCCGCCGGCGGGTATGACCCTCTGGTCCGTGCCCCCCCGGCCCGTCGACCAGCCGGTTCGGTCATGGCCACTGCTCCGCGACCCCGGGGTTCCACGAGAGGGCACACATGAGCTCGCACCAGTCAGGTGAACTGATGCTCGCCGAAGCCGCCACGTCGTCCGGCACCACGAGTGAACGGGCGCAGGCCATGCTCACGGGCCTCCGCCGGGTCGTCCCGTTCGACGGTGCATGGCTGGCGCTCGCCAACCCCCTTCGCAGCAGCTACAGCACGCTGTCCAGTGCCGACCTGGACGACCGCGTCGTCGACCTCTTCAGCGGGCCACAGGCGGCGCACGACATCGAGACCGCCGGTGTCGATCGGGATCGCCCGCCCGTGAGCCTGTCGGACCTGCCCTACCCGGGCGAGGAGCTCCCGACGTGGGCCGAGTGCCTGATCCCGGCCGGCATCCATGAGTGCCTGTCCGTCGCGCTCTTCGCTCACGAAGGCCGTCACGTCGGCTTCCTGACGGTGCTGTTCGAAAGCCGGCAGCCACCGGCCCCGGCCGCGCGCCGCCGACTCGGGCGGCTCGCGCCGGTGCTCGCCCACGGCATCGACCCGATGCGCTCCGTCCTCACCGTCACGCGGCTGGTCCGCGGGGCGACGGCCGGGACGGTTCTGCGCAGGGATGGCCGGACCGAGCCGTTGCCCGGCATGGTCGCCGGGCCGTTGCTCGCGGTCGGCTCGCCGGTCCTGACCGCAGCGTGCGGCCGGATCGCCGACGGACAGGCGTACTCGTCCTTCCTGTGGCCGCTGGGCGGCTCCCACGCCCCCGAGGGCCACGCACGAATCACCGCCCTCGCGGCGCCCGACGACGTCCCGGCGGTCCTGTGCGGCGTGGTCGTCGTGTCACCGGCGCCGGACCTGCACGGGCTCACGCCGCGTGAGCTCGAGGTGCTCGGGCTCGTCGTGGAGGGGTGCTCGAACCAGGAGATCGCCCGGACGCTGGTCGTGGCGCCGCGAACCGTCGCCGCACACCTCGAGCACGTGCTGGTGAAGCTCGACGCGCCGACGAGGACGCTCGCGGCGGTGCGCGCGGAGCGGGAGGGCCTCTACGTCCCCGCGCTCCCGCCGTCGGCGCGTCGGTAATCGGGGCCGCGGGCCAATATATGGGCAGATCTGCCCCTTCGGGTGGCCTGCCACCTGCGGCTGCCCGACGCTCCGAACACCGACTCGACAGGTGCCGGACGGCGCCAGGGGGAGACCGAGGCAATGCGCGCGATGACGTATCGAGGGCCCTACAAGGTGAGGGTGGAGGAGAAGGACCGGCCGAGGATCGAGCACCCCAACGACGCCATCGTCCGGGTGCAGCTGGCCGCGATCTGCGGCTCTGACCTGCACCTCTACCACGGGGGATGATGCCGGACACCCGGATCGGTCACACGTTCGGCCACGAGTTCATCGGTGTGGTCGACGAGGTGGGGTCCTCCGTGCGGAACCTCGCCGTCGGCGACAGGGTGATGGTGCCGTTCAACATCTTCTGCGGCACCTGCTGGTACTGCGCCCGAGGTCTGTACTCCAACTGCCACAACGTCAACCCGAACGCCACCGCCGTCGGCGGCATCTACGGCTACTCCCACACGACCGGCGGGTACGACGGCGGCCAGGCCGAGTTCGTCCGGGTGCCCTTCGCCGACGTCGGCCCGTCGAAAATCCCCGACTGGATGGCCGACGAGGACGCGGTCCTGCTCACCGACGCCACGGCGACCGGCTACTTCGGCGCGCAGCTCGGCGACATCGTCGAGGGCGACGTCGTCATCGTCTTCGGCGCCGGACCGGTCGGAC
>JBEPZM010000004.1:26033-41516 GCA_041640835.1 Blastococcus sp. | reverse complement strand
CCCGCCTCCACGCCCGCGCCCGCGTCCCCGCCCGCCTCGGCCCCCGCATCCGCCGGCACCGTCAGCGCCCGGACGCCGTCCGCGGCGGAGGGGCCCACCACGGGCCGGCACGCCGTGGTCGGCAGGTCGGACGCCGCGGACGAGGCCGCTGCTCCTCCCGCGGCGGCGCCGGCGTCACCGAGTACCGGCGACGGCGCCTCGCCGGCGGCGGGCCCGGCCGCGGAGGCCGGCGAGCCCCCGGTGGAGGAGGTCGAGGTGACCGACCTGCTCGTCGTCGTCGACCTGAAGGACGAGGTGCTGGTCGTCGACGAGCACCCGCGGTACCACGTGGCCGGGTGCCGGCACCTCGCCGGCCAGGAGACGATCCCCCTCCCGGTCGACGAGGCGAAGTCCGACGGGTTCACGCCGTGCGGCACCTGCCGGCCGGACGCCACCCTCGCCGACCGCGTCCGCGCCGGCCGGAGGATCTCCGACAACTAGGCCGCGCGGACCACCCAGAACCGGGAGCCCTCGGGGCCCTCGATCCCCTCGCCGCTCCCGGAGCCGGTCCGCACGCGCACCGCGAGCACCTCCGTGGCCAGCTGGTCGGCGTGCTCCTCGAGCGCCTGGGCGAGCGGGCCCTCGGCCACCCAGGAGAGCTCGATCCGGTCGCTGACCTCCAGGCCGGCGTTCTTGCGCGCCTCCTGCACCAGCCGGACGACCTCGCGGAACAGCCCGGCCCGCTCGAGCTCCGGGGTGAGGGTGAGGTCCAGGGCCACGGTGAGCCCGCCACCGCTGGCCACGTTCCAGCCCTCGCGCGGGGTCTCGGTGACGATCAGGTCGCCGTCGGCGAGCGCGACGGTCGCGCCGTCGACCTCGACCGTCGCGGTGCCGGCCCGGTAGGCGGCGGTGAGCTCCGCCGCGTCGGCCGCGGCGACGGCCTTGGCCACCGCCTGCACCTGCTTGCCCAGCCGGCGGCCGACCGCGCGGAAATCCACCTTGAGGCTGACGTCGACCAGGTCGCCGCCGGTCGCCGAGATGTCGGCGAGCTCCACGACATTGAGCTCGTCGGCCACCTCGGCGACGAGGTCGCGGGGGAGCGTGGACCACGCGGGGGCCGCGACCAGGGCGCGGGCCAGCGGCTGCCGGGTGCGCACCTTCGCCGACGTCCGGGCCGAGCGGCCCAGCTCGACCAGCCGGCGCACCAGGTCCACCTGGGCCACGAGCGCGTCGTCGCGGGCGTCCTCGTCCACCGTGGGCCACGAGGACAGGTGCACCGAGTCGACGGCCCGGCCGGCGGCCGGTCCCACCAGGCCCGGGACGACGGCGCGGTTCCAGACCTCCTCGGTGACGAAGGGCGTGAACGGCGCCATCAGTCGGGTGAGCCCGTCCAGGACCTCGTGCAGCGTGGCGAGGGCGGCGGGGTCGCCCTCCCAGAAGCGCCGCCGGGAGCGCCGGACGTACCAGTTGGACAGGTCGTCGACGAAGCCCGCGAGCAGCCGGCCCGCTCCCTGGGTGTCGAAGTCCTCCATCGCGTCGGTGACGGCCCCGGTGACGGAGGCCAGCCGGGCGAGCGCCCAGCGGTCCAGCAGCGGACGGTCGGCGCGTGCGGGCGCGGGGGTGGTCGCCGGATCCCACCCGTTGGCCTCGGCGTAGAGGGTGAAGAAGCTCGCGGTGTTCCAGTAGGTGAGCAGCACCTTCCGGACCACCTCGGACAGCGTCTCGTGCCCCACGCGGCGGGCCGACCACGGCGAACCGCCGGCCAGCATGAACCAGCGGACGGCGTCGGCGCCGTGCCGGTCCATCAGCGGGATGGGCTCGAGGATGTTGCCCAGGTGCTTGCTCATCTTGCGGCCGTCCTCGGCCAGGATGTGGCCCAGGCACAGCACGTTCTCGTAGGAGCTCTCCTCGAACACCAGCGTGCCGACGGCCATCAGCGTGTAGAACCAGCCGCGGGTCTGGTCGATCGCCTCGGCGATGAACTGCGCCGGGTAGGACGCCTCGAACTGCTCCTGGTTCCGGTGCGGCGCGCCCCACTGGGCGAAGGGCATCGACCCCGAGTCGTACCAGGCGTCGATGACCTGGCGGACCCGCCGGAAGGTGCCCTCCTCGCCGGGCAGCGTGAAGGTGACGTCGTCGATGAACGGGCGGTGCGGGTCCAGGTCGGACAGGTCACGCCCGGTCAGCTCCGAGAGCTCGGCCAGCGACCCGACGGCCACCAGCCGGCTCGGATCGACGTCGTTGCGCCAGATCGGAAGGGGCGTGCCCCAGTACCGGTCGCGGGACAGCGCCCAGTCGACGTTGTTGGTCAGCCAGTCGCCGTAGCGGCCGGTCTTGATGCTCTCCGGGTACCAGTTCGTCTTCTCGTTCTCGGCGAGGAGCTGGTCCTTGATCTGGCTGGTCCGGATGTACCAGGACGGCTGCGCGTAGTACATGAGCGGCGTGTGGCAGCGCCAGCAGTGCGGATAGCTGTGCTCGAACCGGTGCTCGCGCCACAGCACGCCGCGAGTCTGCAGGTCCTCGACCAGGGCGGCGTCCGCGGCCTTGAAGAAGTGGCCGCCCACCAGGGGGATCTCGGGCAGGAAGTGGCCGGAGGCGTCGATCGGCACCACGACGGGGAGCCCGTAGCCGCGGCAGACGGCGAGGTCCTCGGCGCCGAACGCAGGGGACTGGTGCACCAGGCCGGTGCCGTCCTCGGTGGTGACGTAGTCGGCGAGCACCACGTAGTGCGCGTCGCCCTCGGGGAACTCGACCAGCTCGAAGGGGCGCTGGTAGTGCACCCGCTCCCAGTCGCGGCCGGTCGTGCGGGCCAGCACCTCGCGCGGGGCGTCCGGGTCGAGGACGGCGTCCAGCAGGGGCTCGGCGACGACGACCGTCGCCTCGGCACCCGCATGCTCGGTGCGGACGACGACGTAGGTCACGTCCGGGTGGACGGCGACGGCAGTGTTGCTGGGCAGCGTCCACGGCGTCGTCGTCCAGACCAGCAGGTCGGCCTTGCCGGCCCACTCGCCACTGGTGACGGGCAGCCGCACGTAGACCGAGGGGTCGGTGATCGACTCGTACCCCTGGGCGACCTCGTGGTCGGAGAGGCCGGTGCCGCAGCGCGGGCAGTACGGGGCGACGCGGTGGTCCTCGACGAGCAGGCCCTTGTCGAAGATCTGCTTGAGCGACCACCACACGCTCTGGATGTAGCCGGTGTCCATCGTCCAGTAAGCGGTGGACATGTCGACCCAGTAGCCCATGCGGCGGGTGAGCTCGGAGAACGAGTCGACGTGCCGCTCGACGGACTCGCGGCACTTCGCATTGAACTCGGCGATGCCGTAGCGCTCGATGTCCGGCTTGCCCGCGAACCCGAGCTCCTGCTCGACGGCGATCTCGACCGGGAGGCCGTGGCAGTCCCAGCCGGCGCGGCGGGGCACGTGCCAGCCCTGCATGGTCTTGAAGCGGGGGAAGACGTCCTTGAAGGCCCGGGCCTCGATGTGGTGGGTGCCCGGGCGGCCGTTGGCGGTGGGCGGTCCCTCGTAGACGTTCCACTGCGGCCGGCCGGCGGAGCCCTCGAGCGTGCGGGCGAAGACCTTGTCGGCCTCCCAGCGCTGGAGGATCTGCTGCTCGAGGGCGGGCAGGTCGACCTGCGGGGGGAGCGCGGCGAACGGGCCGGTGGCCGAGGGGGAACTCACGCCGTCCATTCTCCCCGAACCGGCAAACGGGTTCCGCGCGGCGTCCGCCGCGGCACGCGGACCGGTGCCGGGGCGCGACACGGCGCCGACACGGTCGTACGGGAGACTGCCCGCATGGGGGTGGGCGGCCGGTGAGCACGACCGTGACGCTCGCGCTGGGCATCGGCGCGCTCGTCGTCCTCGTGGCCGCCGTCGCGCTCCGGCTCGCCGACCGGCTGGGACTGCCCAGCCTGCTGCTCTACCTGGCCCTGGGCGTCGCCCTCGGGGAGAGCGGCCTCGGCGTCCAGTTCGAGGACTACGAGCTCACCCTCACGCTGGGCTACGCCGCCCTGGTCGTCATCCTGGCCGAGGGCGGGCTCACGACGCGGTGGGACGACGTCCGGCGGGCGATCGGCCCCGGCATCGCGCTGTCCACCGTCGGCGTCGCGGTGAGCGTGGGCGTGACCGGAGCGATCGCCGCGCTGGTCCTCGGCTACAGCTGGGGCTTCGCCTTCCTGCTGGCGGCGGTGATCAGCTCCACCGACGCCGCCGCCGTGTTCGCCACGCTCCGCCGGCTGCCCCTCCCGCGCCGGCTCGCCGCCTCGCTGGAGGCGGAGAGCGGCCTCAACGACGCGCCGGTCATCCTGCTCGTGATCGCGCTCGCCGAGTACCTCACGGGGGAGGCCGGCGGCCCGTGGTGGCTCGTCGTCGTCGTGGTGGTCGCCGAGCTGGCCGGCGGGGCCGTGATCGGGGTGGGCATCGGCTTCGCGGGCGCTGCGCTGCTGCGCCGGGTCGCCCTGCCCGTGGCCGGCTTCTACCCGCTGGCCACCCTCGCCCTGTGCGTGCTCGCGTACTCGTCGGCCACCCTGGCGCACACCTCCGGCTTCGTCGCGGTCTACCTGGCCGGGGTCGTGCTGGGCAACGCGACGCTGCCGCACCGCTCGGCCAGCATCGGCTTCGCCGAGGGCATGGCCTCGCTGGCCCAGATCGGCCTGTTCGTCCTGCTCGGGCTGCTCGTCTCGCCGGGGCGGCTGCCCGACGCCGTGTGGCCGGCGCTGGTCGTGGGTGGCGCGCTGCTGCTGCTCGCCCGGCCGCTGTCGGTGGTGGCCAGCCTGGTGTGGTTCCACTTCCCCTGGAACCAGCAGGCGTTCATCTCGTGGGCGGGGCTGCGCGGAGCGGTGCCCATCGTCGCGGCCACCATCCCGTTGACCGCGGACGTGCCCGGGGCGACGACGATCTTCGACACGGTCTTCGTGCTGGTCGTCGTCTTCACCGTCGTGCAGGGAGGGTCGCTGCCCTGGATGGCCCGGCGGCTGGGCATCGCGACGCCCGTGGCGCCGCGCGACGTGCAGGTCGAGGCCGCCCCGCTGGGCGAGCTCGATGCCGACCTCATGCAGCTGACCGTGCCGCCGGGGTCGCGGCTGCACGGGGTCTACCTGCCGGAGCTGCGGCTGCCCGACGACGCCGCCGTCGTGCTCATCGTCCGCGAGGGGCGCTCGTTCGTCCCGGACGACGCGACCCGGTTGATGCGCGGCGACCAGGCGCTCATCGTCTCCGCCCGGCACTCCCGGCACGAGGCCGAGCGCCGGCTGCGCGCGGTCAGCCGGGCGGGCCGCCTGGCGTCCTGGCGCGGCGAGACCGGCGCGGCGACCGGGGCGGACTGAAGAAGGACCACCCTTCCCCCCACGCCTCGCAAGCTCGGCGCGGGCCCCTGAAGGATGGCCTGACGATGTCGTCTGCGGCGTGGGAGGGTGAGGGCGACGACACCGTCCCCGGATAGGAGCGCGCGATGCGGTTCCTGTTCCGACCTCCCGCCGCCGAGGCGACGGGTCTGCTCAGCCTGCCGTGGACCCAGCCGCTGGCCGAGTGGGACCCGGAACTCCTGCTGGAGGTCCCGCAGCGCGGCATCTCGCGGCACGTCGTGCGGTTCGTCGCCACCGGCGGGCAGGTCTTCGCGCTCAAGGAGATCAACGAGCGACTCGCCCGTCACGAGTACCGGCTCCTCGCCGAGTTCCAGGAGGAGGGGCTGCCGACGGTCTCCGTGCTCGGCATCTGCGTGGACCGGCCCGACGACCAGGAGGCCATCCTGGTCACCCGGTACCTCGAGTACTCGATGTCCTACCGGTGGCTGTTCTCCCGGCCGACGGGTGCGCACTCCGCCGATCAGCTGCTCGACACCATGGTCGAGCTGCTGGTGCGGCT
The DNA here is from genome assembly GCA_041640835.1 of Blastococcus sp. GTDB lineage: Bacteria > Actinomycetota > Actinomycetes > Mycobacteriales > Geodermatophilaceae > Blastococcus. Next base: position 35,679 of record JBEPZM010000004.1, on the reverse strand, counting down.
GCACCTGGCCGGCGTCTTCTGGGGGGACTGCTCCCTGTCCAACACGCTCTTCCGGCTCGATGCCGGCGCGCTCACGGCCTACCTGGTGGACGCCGAGACCGTGGACCGCCACGAGACGCTGTCGGCCGGGCAGCGTGCCTACGACGTCGACCTCGCCCGGGAGCGCGTCGGGGCGGAGCTGCTGGACCTGCAGTTCGGCGGGCTGCTGCCCGAGGGCATCGACCCGATCGAGGTGGCGGACAGCCTGATGCCGCGGTACGAGGCGCTGTGGAACGAGGTGACCCACGAGGAGGTCTTCAGCAGCGACGAGCAGAACTGGCGCGTGGCCGAGCGGCTCCAGCGGATCAACGACCTGGGGTTCGACGTGGGGGAGGTGGAGCTGATCACCGACGGCGACGGTGTGCGGCTCCGCGTGGACACGCGGGTCTCCGAGCCGGGCCAGCACCGCCGCGAGCTGTTCCGGCTGACCGGGCTGGAGGTGCAGGAGGGGCAGGCGCGCCGGCTGCTCAACGACATCCGGGCCTTCCGCGCCCACCTGGAGCAGAAGACCGGCGGGCCGGTCCCGGAGTCGTTCGCCGCGCACCGGTGGCTCGCGGAGGTGTACCAGCCGGTGGTCGACGCGATTCCGCCCGACCTCGCCGGGCGGCTGGCCCCGGCCGAGGTCTTCCACGAGGTGCTCGAGCACCGCTGGTTCCTCTCCGAGCAGGCGAAGCGCGACGTCGGGACCGCCGAGGCCGCGGAGTCGTACTTCCGGAACGTGCTGCCCCAGACGCCCCGGGAGGTCACGACCCCGTCGGTCATCGCGGGTCTTGGCCGGGAGAGCTGACGCACCCCGCCGGGACGTCGGGTCACGATCGGGTCGCGCCGCACCTTCAGGTCATGGTTCGAATTGACAGTGAATGTGGCCTGGACCACGCTCCGAGAGCCGCTCTTGATCAGCTCGTGAGGCGCCAACGGAGGCGATGACCGATGCCGAACGCTCCAGGCCGTTCCCGATCCCGAGGGCGCGCTCCGGCGGCGCCCCGGTCGCGTCGTCGAGCGACGGCCGGTGCCGCCGCCCTGCTGGTCGCGGCCGGCACGCTGGCCGCCTGCGGGGGTGACAGCGGGGGCCCGCCGACGCTCACCTGGTACTACAACCCCGACAACGGCGCGCAGGTCGAGCTGGCCGAGCGCTGCACCCAGGAAGCCGACGGCCGCTACCGGATCGACACCGCGATCCTGCCCCGCGACGCCTCCTCGCAGCGCGAGCAGCTCGTGCGGCGCCTCGCGGCCAAGGACGCCTCCATCGACCTGATGAGCCTGGACCCGATCTACGTCCCGGAGTTCGCGCAGGCGGGCTTCCTCGCGCCGGTCCCCGAGGACGTCGGCGAGCGGGTCACCGAGGGGGTCGTGCAGAGCGCGATCGAGGGTGCGACCTGGGAGGACGAGCTCGTCGCCGTCCCGTTCTGGGGCAACACGCAGCTGCTCTGGTACCGCAAGTCCGTGGCCGAGGCCGCGGGGCTGGACATGACGCAGCCGGTCACCTGGGAGCAGATCGTCACCGCCGCCCAGGAGCAGGACGTCGAGCTGGGCGTCCAGGGGATCCGCGCCGAGTCGCTGACCGTCTGGTTCAACTCCCTCATCGAGTCCGCCGGGGGCTCGGTGATCGAGGGCAACGCCGACGACCCGGAGAACCTGGACCTCGGGCTGGACTCCGAGGCCGGCGTCCGGGCCGCCGAGGTCATGACGCTGGTGGCCGACTCCGGCCAGGCCGGAGCGGCGTTCACCACGGAGGACGAGGCGGCCTCGGCCGCCGAGTTCGAGGGGGAGAACGGCGGCTTCATGGTCAACTGGCCGTTCATCTACGCCCAGGCCGTCGCCGGCGTCGAGGGCGGCACCATCGACCAGGCCGTCCTCGACGACTACGGCTGGACGCTCTGGCCGTCGGTGAACGAGGGGGAGCCGAGCGCACCGCCGCTGGGCGGCATCGACCTGGGGGTCGGCGCGTACAGCGAGAACGTCGACTTCGCCTACGAGGCCGCCGAGTGCATCACCTCGGACGAGAACCAGGCCTACAACATGATCAACGAGGGCAACCCGGCGTCCTCGGCCGCGGTGTTCGACGACCCAGAGGTCATCGAGAAGTTCCCGATGGCCGACACCATCCGGCAGTCCCTGGAGCAGGCGGCTCCGCGGCCGCAGACCGCCTACTACAACGAGGTCACCGGTGGCCTCCAGCGCGAGTACCACCCGCCGGGTTCGGTGCAGCCGGAGGAGACGGGTCCCGAGGCGGCTGAGCTCATCAGCGCCGTGCTACGAGGGGAGCAGCTGCTGTGAGCACCACGACGCTTCCACCGACCGAGAAGGACGCGCCGGTCTCGGCGCCGGCGGGCAGGACCAGTGACCGGGCGCGCAGCGAGCGCAAGCTCGGCTGGATGCTGGCCGGCCCGGCGTTCCTGGTGATGCTCGCGGTCACCGCCTACCCGATCCTGCAGGCCACCTACGAGTCCCTGTTCTCCTACCGCCTCACCGACCCCGACAACCGGTCGTTCGTGGGCCTGCAGAACTACGGCGTCATCCTCAGCGATCCGCTGTGGTGGCGGTCGCTGTGGGTGACGGCGCTGATCACCTTCATCACCGTGCTGGTGGAACTCGTGCTGGGCTTCGCGCTGGCGATGGTGATGGCCAAGGCGCTGAGCTCGATCCGGCCGGTCGTCCGGGCGGCGATCCTCATCCCGTACGCGGTGATCACCGTGGTGTCGGCCTACGCCTGGCAGTTCGCCTTCAACATCAACACCGGCTTCGTGAACAGCTGGTTCGCCTGGATACCCGGCGTCGGCACCGACACCGACTGGTTCGGCGACTTCGGGACGTCGATCTTCGTCATCTGCCTGGCCGAGATCTGGAAGACCACGCCGTTCATCTCGCTGCTCCTGCTGGCGGGTCTGGCGCAGGTGCCCGAGGTGCTGCAGGAGGCCGCCAAGGTGGACGGCGCGTCGTGGTGGCAGCGGCTGTGGAGGGTGACGCTGCCCAACATGAAGGCGGCGATCATGGTCGCCCTGCTGTTCCGCACCCTGGACGCGTTCCGCATCTTCGACAGCATCTTCATCATGACCGCCGGCGCGAACGGCACCGAATCGGTCTCGTTCCTGGCCTACCGGCAGACGATCTCCCGCCTCGAGATCGGGCTCGGCTCTGCGCTGTCGGTGCTGCTGTTCCTCTCGGTGGTGCTCATCGCGATGGTGTTCATCAAGGGCTTCAAGGTCGACCTGGCACAGGCGAGGGGTGAGGGCTGATGTCCCGACGGGAGAAGATCTGGTGGTGGGTCGGCGGCGCCCTGATCGTCGTCTACTGCCTGTTCCCGATCGCCTGGATCGTCTCGCTGTCGTTCAAGGCGCCCAGCGACCTGAACACAGGGGGCTTCCTGCCGTCGGCGGTGTCCTGGGAGAACTACGAGCTGATCCTCACCGGGGGCGCCAGTGACCTGTTCCTGCCGGCGCTGCGCAACTCGTTCGGCATCTGCCTGATCGCCACGGCGATCTCGTGCCTGCTGGCCATGTTCGCCGCCTACGCGATCGCCCGGCTGGACTTCCCCGGCAAGAAGGTGATCCTGTCGACGGCGCTGATCGTGGCGATCTTCCCGATCATCTCGATCGTCACGCCGCTGTTCAACCTGTGGCGCAACATCGGGCTGTACGACACCTGGCCCGGCCTCATCATCCCGTACCTGTCGCTCACCCTGCCGATCTCGATCTGGACCATGTCGGCGTTCTTCCGCGAGATCCCGTGGGAGATGGAGCAGGCGGCCCAGGTCGACGGCGCGACGACGTGGCAGGCGTTCCGCAAGGTGATCGTGCCGCTGGCGGCGCCCGGCGTGTTCACCACGGCGATCATCGCGTTCTTCATCGCCTGGAACGACTTCCTGTACGGCATCTCGCTGACCTCGACGAGCCGCGCGCGGCCCGTCCCGGCCGCGATCGGCCTGTTCTCCGGCGAGTCGCAGTTCGTGGAGCCGACCGGTGCCATCGCGGCCGCCGCGGTGATCGTCACGATCCCCGTCGTCGTCCTGGTCCTGCTCTTCCAGCGGCGCATCGTCGCCGGCCTCACCAACGGCGCGGTCAAGGGATGACCCCCGTGCCGCTCCTCCCCGTGCCCATGACGCTCCCCACCACCCCACCCACCCAGCGAGGGGATTCCTGATGGCCTCGATCGAGATGCGGAACATCGTCAAGCAGTACGGCGACGGGTTCCCGGCGGTGAACGACGTCAGCCTGGACATCGCCGACGGCGAGTTCATGATCCTGGTCGGCCCGTCCGGCTGCGGGAAGTCGACGCTGCTGCGGATGATCGTCGGCCTGGAGGACATCACCAGCGGCGACATGGTCATCGGCGGCAAGAAGGTCAACGACCTCGCGCCCCGGGACCGCAACCTGTCGATGGTCTTCCAGAACTACGCGCTCTACCCGCACATGACGGTGTTCGAGAACATCGCCTTCCCGCTGCGGCTGGCCAAGATGCCCGACGACGAGGTCCGCCGCCGCGTGACCGAGGCCTCCGACGTCCTCGAGCTCAAGGACCACCTCGAGCGCAAGCCCGCGAACCTCTCCGGCGGTCAGCGTCAGCGGGTCGCGATGGGCCGCGCGATCGTCCGGCAGGCCGAGGCCTTCCTCTTCGACGAGCCGCTGTCCAACCTCGACGCCAAGCTGCGTGGCCAGATGCGCACCGAGATCTCCCGGCTGCAGCGCCGGCTGGGCATCACGACCGTCTACGTCACCCACGACCAGACCGAGGCCATGACGCTCGGGGACCGGGTGTGCGTCCTGCGCAAGGGCAAGATCCAGCAGGTCGCCTCGCCGCGCGAGCTCTACGAGCAGCCGGTCAACCTGTTCGTGGCCGGGTTCATCGGCTCGCCGCCGATGAACTTCCTCCCCGCCACCCCGAAGGGCGACCGGCTGGAGACGCCCTTCGGCGACATCGTGCTGGACGAGAAGCGCGCCGCCAAGGTGGCCGGCCACGAGCTGCTGATGGTCGGGATCCGGCCGGAGTACTTCGAGGACGCCTCGCTGGTCGAGGAGTCCAAGCGCCACCTGGGGTCGACCTTCGGGGCCCGGGTGGACGTCACCGAATGGCTGGGCGACTCGCAGTTCGCCTACATCCCCTACGAGGCGCCCGAGGCCATCACGACCCAGTTGCGTGACCTCTCCCGCGAGCTCGACTCGGAGGAGCTGAGGACCCAGGCGATCGTCTCCATCGACTCCACCAGCCGGATCCGCGAGGGCCGCGACGCCGAGTTCTGGCTGGACAGCCGCAAGGTGCACGTCTTCGACCCGGAGACCGGGGACAACCTGACCCGCGACGCCGAGGCCGGTGCCGAGCTGACCCGGATGGCCACCCAGGACCGGGTGGAACAGGTGGAGGAGTCCCGCGACAGGGAGTCAGCCGGGCGGCAGACGGGTGGGGCCACGGCGGCGACGGCCTGAGGCCGGCCGGGGGACGGCCCCCGCCGGGGCGGCGCAGCCGGGCCGCCCCCGGGCGCGGCTATCGTCGACGCCGTGACCGAGCAGCCCGACACCGCCGTCGGAGAACCGGTGCGCCGGCCGCGCACTCGCCTGCTGCTCTCCCTGGCCGCGGCCGTGCTGCTGCTCGACCTGGTCACCAAGCTGGTCGTCGTGGCCTCGATCGAGCCGGGCGAGGACATCAGCGTGCTCGGTGACCTGCTGTACCTGACGCACCTGCGCAACACCGGCGCCGCGTTCTCGTTCGCCGAGGGCTTCACCGTCGTGTTCACCCTCGTGGCCCTCGCCGTCGTCGTCGTCATCGTGCGCACCGCCAGGCGGCTGTTCTCCACCGGCTGGGCGGTCACGCTGGGGCTGGTGCTCGGCGGCGCCGTGGGCAACCTGATCGACCGCGTCTTCCGCGACCCCGGGTTCCTGCGCGGCGGCGTCGTCGACTTCATCGCCGTCCTGGACCCGGACGGCCAGGTCTGGCCGGTGTTCAACGTGGCCGACTCGGCGATCGTCTGCGGCGGGATCCTCGGCGCCGTCCTGGCGCTGCGCGGGATCGACTTCGACGGCACCCGTGAAGGTGCGGAGCCGGCGGGCTCCACCGGGAGCGGGAGCCGTCCCGTCACAATGGGGGAGTGACCAGCTCCCCCGGCCTGCCCGCGTCCGGGATCCACCGCGCCCTGCCCGTCCCCGACGGGCTCGAGGGGCAACGGGTGGACCAGGCGCTGGCCCGGCTGTTCGGGCTCTCCCGGACCATCGCGGCCGAGGTGGCCGACGCCGGCAACGTCCTGGTCGACGGTCGGGTGCGGGGCAAGGGTGACCGCGTCAGCGGCGGCAGCTGGCTCGAGGTCGAGCTCCCGCCCCCGCCGGGCGAGCCGGTGGCGCCGCGCCCGGTCGAGGGGATGACGATCTTGTACGACGACGACGACCTGGTCGTGGTCGACAAGCCCGTCGGTGTCGCCGCGCACCCGAGCCCGGGGTGGGACGGGCCGACGGTCATCGGCGGGCTCGCCGCCGCCGGGTACCGGGTCTCCACCTCCGGTGCGGCGGAGCGCCAGGGCGTCGTGCACCGTCTGGACGCCGCCACCACCGGCGTGATGGTGGTCGCCAAGAGCGAGCGCGCGTACACCTCGCTGAAGGCCGCCTTCAAGGAGCGCACCGTCGAGAAGGGCTACCACGCCCTGGTGCAGGGGCACCCCGATCCCTCGCGCGGCACCATCGACGCCCCGATCGACCGGCACCCGAAGCACGACTGGCGCTTCGCGGTGGTGCAGGGCGGGCGGCCCTCGGTGACCCACTACGAGGTCATGGAGGCCTTCCCCGCCGCCAGCCTGGTCGACATCCGGCTCGAGACGGGCCGCACCCACCAGATCCGGGTGCACTTCTCCGCGCTGCGCCACCCCTGCGTCGGCGACACCACCTACGGCGCCGACCCGACGCTGGCCGCCCGCCTGGGCATGAGCCGGCAGTGGCTGCACGCCGTCCGGCTCGGCTTCCCGCACCCGGCCGACGGGCGCTGGGTCGAGTTCACCAGCGAGTACCCGCCCGATCTCGCCGGCGCGCTGGCCGTCCTGCGCGCCGAGGCCTGACCCGGCCGCCGAGGATCTGCCGTGACCGGGCTCCCCGAGACCCTCGCGGACTTCGGCCCGGCCGCGTTCGCCGCGGTGGTCGTGGCGGTGTACCTGGTCGCCGGCGAGCCGGTGGCGGGTTCCGTCCTGCACCGCCGCTTCGAGGGGCGGCTGCGCACCGATCCGGACGCCCGCCGCTCGTTCTACGGCCGGCTGCTGGTCCTCGAGTGGGGGCTGGCGCTGCTGGCACTGGTCGTGTGGCTCTCCGCGCCGGGGGTGGACGCCGCCGACGTGGGGCTGGCCTGGCCGCGGGCGCCCGGGCCGCTCGTGCTGGCGCTCGTCGTCCTGGTGCTGGTGTTCGCCCTGGCGTCCACCCGGGCCCTCCGCGGAGGGGCACTCAACGACGTCCCGCCGCCGGTGCGGGCGGGGGAGGGCCGGCACGCGGAGCCGCCGGGGCACGCCACCCTGGCCCTGCTGCCACGCACGACGGCCGAGCGCCGGCTGTTCACCGTGGTCGGGCTGACCGCCGGCATCTGCGAGGAGTGGCTCTACCGCGGGTTCTTCCTCGCCGTGGTCGCCGCCGTCGCGGGCGGCCTGCCCTCGTGGGCGCTGGTGGTGGTCGCCGCCGTCGCCTTCGGGCTGGCGCACGCCTACCAGGGCCGCGCCGGCATCCTGCTCACCGGCGTGCTCGGGGGAGTGATGGCCGCGCTCTACCTCGGCACCGGGTCGCTGCTCCTCCCCGTGCTGCTGCACGCGGCCATCGACCTACGCTTCCTCCTCGTGCCCACCCGAGCCCTGCCCGCCGGACGTCCCGCATGGTGACCGCCGCCCGCGTCGCCGGCCCCGCCGACTGGCCCGAGATCATCGCCCTGCGCACCCGCGTCTTCGTCCAGGAGCAGGGGGTCCCGGCGGAGATCGAGCAGGACGACCGCGACGCGACCGCGGTGCACGTGCACGCCCGCGACGAGGCCGGCCGGGTGGTGGCCACGGGGCGCCTGCTGCTTCCCGCGGACGGCTCGACGACGGCGTCCCTCGGCCGGATGGCCGCCGACCCGGCGGTGCGCGGGAGAGGGTTCGGCGCGGCCGTGCTGGCCGAGCTGCACCGGCAGGCCGCGCTCGCCGGGATGGCCGCGATCGAGCTGCACGCCCAGGTCACCGCCCGGGGCTTCTACGAGCGGGCCGGCTACACCGCCGTCGGCGAGGAGTACCTGGAGGCGGGGATCGCGCACGTCACCATGCGCCGCGAGCTGCCCTGAGGCGCCTCCGGGGCGCATGTGACGGATCGGTCCGGATGTGAGCAGACACGTCGTGTCAGACCCTCGGAGTAGACAGCTTCCAGTGCGAGGATCGACCCGCACACCGGTCTTCCCCGCCGGTCGCCCGCCGGAGCACCTGCCGGCCGGGCACGCACGACCACTGAGGAGCACCGACCGCCCGTGAGCAGCAAGTCCGACTCCTTCGCGCACCTGCACGTCCACACCGAGTACTCGATGCTCGACGGCGCGGCGAAGTTGCCCGAGGTGACGAAGGCGGCCGCCGAGCAGGGCATGCCGGCGCTGGCCATGACCGACCACGGCAACGTGTTCGGCGCCTACGACTTCTACAAGCAGGCGACCAGCGCGGGCGTGAAGCCGATCATCGGGATGGAGGGGTACTACACCCCGGGCTCGCGCTTCGACCGCGCGCCGTTCGACTTCGGCGACAAGCTCCTCGACGAGGAGGGCGACGGCGGGAACAACCGCGGCAAGGCCGCCTACACCCACATGACGCTGCTCGCCCGCACCACCGAGGGCATGCACAACCTCTTCCGCATCTCCTCGCTGGCCAGCCTGGAGGGCCAGTACCGGAAGCCGCGCTTCGACCGCGACCTGCTCGAGCGCTACGGCAAGGGCCTCATCGCCACCACGGGCTGCCCGTCGGGCGAGGTCAACATGTGGCTGCGCGCGGGCAAGGAGGACAAGGCCAAGCAGGCGGCCGCGGACTTCCAGGACATCTTCGGCAAGGAGAACTTCTACGCCGAGCTGATGGACCACGGCCTGTCCATCGAGAAGAAGACCCGCCCGGCCCTGCTGGCGATCGCCAAGGACCTCGGCATCCCGCTGCTGGCCACCAACGACCTGCACTACACGCACAAGGAGGACGCGCAGGCGCACGACGCGCTCCTGTGCATCCAGACCGGCTCGCGGCTCAACGAGACCAACCGCTTCCGCTTCAACGGCGACGGCTACTACCTGAAGAGCGCCGCGGAGATGCGCGCGCTGTTCCCCGGTGAGCTCTCGGTCGCCTGCGACAACACCCTGCTCGTCGCCGAGCAGTGCGAGGTCACCTTCACCGAGGGCGCCGACCTCATGCCCCGCTTCCCCCTGCCCGAGGGGGAGGACGAGACCTCCTGGTTCATCAAGGAGGTCGAGCGCGGTCTGCACAAGCGCTACCCGGGCGGCATCCCCGACCACGTGCGCAAGCAGGCCGACTACGAGACCGGGATCATCTGCCAGATGGGCTTCCCGGGGTACTTCCTCGTGGTCGCCGACTTCATCAACTGGGCCAAGGACAACGGCATCCGCGTCGGTCCCGGCCGTGGGGGGGGGGGGGGGG
>JBEPZM010000004.1:0-26023 GCA_041640835.1 Blastococcus sp. | reverse complement strand
ATGGGGATCACCGACCTCGACCCCCTGGCCCACGGCCTGATCTTCGAGCGGTTCCTCAACCCCGAGCGCGTCTCCATGCCCGACGTCGACATCGACTTCGACGACCGCCGCCGCGGCGAGGTCATCCGGTACGTGTCGGAGAAGTACGGCGAGGAGCGGGTCAGCCAGATCGTCACCTACGGGACGATCAAGGCGAAGGCCGCGATCAAGGACGCCGCCCGCGTGCTGGACCGCCCCTACTCCGTCGGCGACGAGCTGACCAAGCTGATGCCGCCGGGCGTCATGGGCAAGGACATCCCGCTGTCGGGGATCTTCGACCCGTCCCACCCCCGGTACAAGGAGGCCGCGGAGTTCCGCGCCCGCTACGAGTCCGATCCGGGCGCCGCCGAGGTCGTCGACCAGGCCCGCAAGCTCGAGGGCCTGAAGCGGCAGTGGGGCGTGCACGCCGCCGGCGTGATCATCGGCCGGCACCCGCTGATCGACAGCATCCCGCTCATGCGCCGGGAGGCCGACGGCGCGATGATCACGCAGTTCGACTACCCGACCTGCGAGACGCTCGGGCTGCTCAAGATGGACTTCCTGGGCCTGCGCAACCTGACCGTCCTCGACGACGCGCTGCGCAACATCGTGCTCAACGGCAAGGAGCCCGTCGACCTCGACGAGATCAGCAAGGACCTCACGGACAAGGCCACCTACGAGCTGCTCGGCCGGGGCGACACCCTCGGCGTCTTCCAGTTCGACGGCGGCCCGATGCGCTCCCTGCTGCGGCTCATGCGGCCGGACAACTTCGAGGACATCTCGGCCGTCGGCGCGCTGTACCGGCCAGGCCCGATGGGTGCGAACTCGCACACGAACTACGCGCTCCGCAAGAACGGCCAGCAGGAGATCACGCCGATCCACCCCGAGCTGGCCGAGCCGCTCGAGGAGATCCTGGGCCAGACCTACGGCCTGATCGTCTACCAGGAGCAGGTCATGGCGATCGCGCAGAAGGTCGCCGGGTACTCGCTCGGCAAGGCCGACCTGCTGCGTCGCGCGATGGGCAAGAAGAAGAAGTCCGTGCTGGACGCCGAGTACGTCGGCTTCGAGGCCGGCATGCAGGCCAACGGCTACTCCGCCGCGGCGGTCAAGACCCTCTGGGACATCCTCGTCCCGTTCGCCGACTACGCCTTCAACAAGGCGCACTCGGCGGCGTACGGGCTCATCTCGTACTGGACGGCCTACCTCAAGGCGAACTACCCGGCCGAGTACATGGCCGGCCTGCTCACCAGCGTCCAGGACGACAAGGACCGTCGGCCGGTCTACCTGGCCGAGTGCCGCCGGATGGGCATCAAGGTGCTCCCGCCGGACGTCAACGAGTCCTCCTGGGACTTCACCGCCGTCGGCAACGACATCCGCTTCGGGCTGGCCTCGGTGCGCAACGTCGGGACCAACGTCGTCGACTCGATCGTCAAGGCGCGCGAGGAGAAGGGGGCGTTCAAGGACTTCCCCGACTTCATGAAGAAGATCGACACGGTGGCCTGCAACAAAAAGGTCATCGAGTCCCTCGCCAAGGCCGGCGCCTTCGACTCCCTGGGCCACTCGCGCCAGGGCATCGTCGCCATCCACGCCCAGGCCGTGGACTCCGCGATGGGGCTCAAGCGCAAGGAGGCCGAGGGCCAGTTCGACCTGTTCGGCAGCTTCGGCGAGGGCGACCCCGCCGACGACCCGTTCGGCAGCGCGCTGGACATCGTCATCCCGACGGCCGACTGGTCGAAGAGCGAGCGGCTGGTCTTCGAACGCGACATGCTCGGCCTGTACGTCTCCGACCACCCGCTGCACGGCGTCGAGCACGTGCTGGCGCAGAACGCCGACACCGCGATCGCCGAGATCAACGCCGGCGGGGTCGAGGACGGCGCCAACGTCACCATCGCCGGCATCCTCACCGCAGTGTCGCCGCGCACCAACAAGCAGGGCGCGCCCTGGGCGATCGTCACGCTGGAGGACCTGGAGTCCGGCATCGAGGTGCTGTTCTTCCCCAAGACCTGGGCGGAGGTCTCGGAGAAGGTCGTCCGGGACCAGATCGTGGTGGTCAAGGGCCGGATCAGCCGGCGGGACGACCAGCCCTCGCTGTTCGGCTCCGAGGTGACGCTCCCCGAGCTCACCGAGGGTCCGCGCGGCCCGGTGCTGGTGTCGATGGCCGCCGCCCGCTGCACGCCGCCGGTGGTGGAGCGGCTGCGCGAGGTGCTGGGCAGCCACCCGGGCACCACCGAGGTGCAGCTCAAGCTGGTCAACGGCAGCCGCGAGACGGTGCTCCGGCTCGACCAGGGCCTGCGGGTCCGTCCGAGCACGGCGCTGATGGGTGACATCAAGGCGCTGCTCGGCCCCACGAGCGTCGCGCTGCTGTGAGCGAGCTGCCGACTGCGCCGGTCAGGCTCGACCGCCACCTGCCGCCGCCGCCCTCGGCGCGCTGGCGGGCCCGCGAGGAGCTGCGGGCCGACCTGCGGCCGGCGGCCTGGCTGGTCCTGGCGCTGGCCGGGGTCGGTGTCCCGGCCGGCCTGGTGTGGTGGCTGCTGGCGCCCCGCGCGGACTTCCGGATCACCGAGGACGGGCCGGTGGTGATCGGCTCGCCGTCGTCGGAGCTGCTGGTGGCCGACGACGCCGTCTTCGTCCTGGTGCTCACCGTGGTCGGGCTGCTCGCCGGGGGAGCCGCCTGGTGGATGCGCCGGCACCGCGGCGTGGCCCTGCTGGTTGCGCTCGCCCTGGGCACGACCGCCTCCGGGGCGGTCGCCTGGCTGGTCGGCGAGCTGTTCGGCGAGGGGCCCACGGCGGCGGAGCTGGCGGACGTCGGGGGCACGGTCACCACGGGGCTCGACCTCGGCGCCACCGCCGCGCTGGCCGTCGCGCCGTTCGTGGCACTCCTCGTCTACGTGCTGGGCGTGATCGTCAACGCCGAGGACGGGCTGGGGCGTCCTGCGCCGGAGCCCGCGGCCGCGCCCGGCCCGGAGGAAGCGGTACCGCCCGCTAGTTGACCGTCATGGGGACGGCGAACCCCTGCAGCGGTGCGGGAACCGCCCCCAGCTCGCGCAGGAGCGTCAGCTCCCGGCGCAGCAGCCGGGTCTCGGCGGCCAGCCGACGACGGGTCGTCGACTCGGCCAGCAGCGCCTGCCGGTCCTCGGTCGTGAGCAGTGCCGCCGAGGCCACCAGCCAGGACAGCGCCGTGGGGTCGTCGGCCACGGCGTCCAGCAGCGCGGCACGCTCGGCGTCCTCGCCGTCACTGCCGGCGCCGAGATCGGCGACCTCGTCGACGTAGTCGGTGAACAGCTCCTGCACGCCCGAGGCCAGCAGGGCCAGCGACCCCCGCGCGACGGAGGCGACGACCTCGTCGAGGTTCTCGTCGCAGACCGGAACGCCCACGGCGGGGGGCGCGGCTCCGCTGCCGGGGAGGACCAGGCCCTCGGCGTTGCCGGCGGCCTCCTCGGCCGCCTCCTCGTCGGCGAGCCACTCGACCTCGCCCTGCAGGTACGGCGGATCCTCGCCGACGACGACGTCGCGCAGCCGGAAGCGCTCACCGCCGACGGTGACCACGCGGAAGCCGCCGTCGGCCTGCGGGCGGACCATCTGCAGCCGTGCGACGCAGCCGATGTCGTAGAGCGCCTCGGCCGGAGCCACCCGTTCCACCTCCCAGCCCTGCCGGATGGCGACGACGCCGAAGAAGCGGCGCTCGCTCTCCTCGGGGATCGCCAGCAGGTCGAGGACCAGCCGCCGGTAGCGGGGCTCGAAGACGTGCAGCGGCAGGACGACTCCGGGGAACAGGGGAGTGCCGAGCGGGAACAGCGGGATCAACTCACCCATCCCGGCAGCCTACGGGCCGCTGGCTAGGCTGGGACTCCGTCCCACAGCCACGCTGTGACCCACCACCCGGAGGCCATCCCGTGCTCGCCCGCATCGATCTGCGCGGATCCGCGCTGCCGGGATCCCGCGAGCTCGCCGGCCTGCTGCCGCGCGCCGCCACCGACATCGACTCCGTGCTCGCGACCGTCCGCCCGCTGTGCGAGGACGTGCGCATCCGGGGCGCCCAGGCGGTCCGCGAGATCACCGCGCGCCTCGACGGGGTGGACAACGAGGACTTCGCCGTCCCGCAGGCGGCGCTGGACCGCGCGCTCGCCGAGTGCGACCCGACGCTTCGGGCGGCGCTGGAGGAGGCGATCGCCCGGGTGCAGAAGGTGCACGTCGACCAGCGCCGCACCGACGTCACCACCGAGGTCGTGCCCGGCGGCACGGTCACCGAGCGCTGGGTGCCGGTGCGCCGGGTGGGCCTGTACGTCCCCGGCGGGCTGGCCCCGCTGCTGTCCAGCGTGATCATGAACGTCGTCCCCGCGCAGATCGCCGGTGTGGAGTCGATCGCCGTCGCCTCCCCGCCGCAGCGCGACCACGGCGGCCTGCCCGACCCCGGTGTGCTGGCCGCCTGCGCGCTGCTCGGCATCACCGAGGTCTACGCCGTCGGCGGCGCGCAGGCAGTGGCGGTCTTCGGCTACGGCGCGGGCTCCTGCGAGCCGGTCGACATGGTCACCGGCCCGGGCAACGTCTACGTGACCGCCGCCAAGCGGCTGCTGCGCGGCATCATCGGCATCGACTCCGAGGCCGGGCCGACCGAGGTCGCGATTCTCGCCGACGACACCGCCGACCCCGCCCACGTCGCCGCCGACCTGATCAGCCAGGCCGAGCACGACCCGCTGGCGGGCGCCGTCCTCGTGACCGACAGCGAGTCGCTCGCGGACGCCGTCCTCGCGCTGGTGCCGGGGCAGGTGACCGCGACCAAGCACTCCGACCGGATCAACACCGCGCTGCACGGCACCCAGTCCGGCGTCGTCCTGGTCGACGACATCGACACCGGGCTGCGCGTGGTCGACGCCTACGCCGCGGAGCACCTGGAGATCCAGACCCGCGACGCCCGCGCGGTCGCCGCGCGGGTGCGCAACGCCGGCGCGATCTTCGTCGGCGCCTGGTCGCCGGTGTCGCTGGGGGACTACATCGCCGGCTCCAACCACGTGCTGCCCACCGGCGGGTGCGCCCGGTTCTCCAGCGGGTTGTCGGTGCAGTCCTTCCTGCGCGGCATCCACGTCATCGAGTACGACGAGCAGGCGCTGGCCGCCGTCGCGGGGCACATCGACGCCCTCGCCGGTGCCGAGGACCTGCCCGGCCACGCCGCCGCCGTCCGCATCCGCCAGCGTCCATGACCTCGATGGACGAGCTCCCGCTGCGGCCGGAGCTCCGTGGCCGCACGCCCTACGGCGCCCCGCAGGTGCCGGCGACCCACCGGCTCAACACCAACGAGAACCCGCACCCGCTGCCGGACGACCTGCTCGCCGACCTGGGGACGGCGCTCGGGCACGCGGCGCTGGAGCTCAACCGCTATCCCGACCGGGACGCGCGCGAGCTGCGCGCCGACCTCGCCGGCTACCTGACCCGGTCGGCCGGGACGGCGATCGAGCCGGCGCAGGTGTGGGCGGCCAACGGCTCCAACGAGGTGCTCCAGCAGATCCTGCAGGCCTTCGGCGGAGCCGGGCGGACGGCACTGGGGTTCACGCCGTCGTACTCCATGCACCCGATCATCAGCGCCGGCACGGGGACGGGCTGGGTCGACGGGCACCGGCGGGACGACTTCACGATCGACCCCGCCGCCGCCGTGGCGCAGCTGCGCGAGGTCGCCCCGGACGTCGTCTTCGTGACCAGCCCGAACAACCCGACCGGAACCGCGGTGCCGCTGGAGACGATCGAGGAGCTGTACGCGGCGTCGACCGGGATGGTCGTGGTGGACGAGGCCTACGCGGAGTTCGCCCGCACCGGCACGCCGTCGGCCCTCACGCTGCTCCCGGGGCGCCCGAGGCTGATCGTCAGCCGCACGATGAGCAAGGCGTTCGGCATGGCCGGCCTTCGGCTGGGCTACCTCGCCGCGGACGCCGCCGTCGTCGACGCGCTGCAGCTGGTGCGGCTGCCCTACCACCTGAGCTCGCTGACCCAGGCGGCCGCACGGGCCGCGCTGGCGCACACCGACGCGCTGCTGGCGACCGTGGACGCGGTGCGCGAGCAGCGGGACCGGATCGTCGCCGCGCTGCCCGCGATGGGGCTGACCAGCGTGCCGAGCGACGCCAACTTCGTGCTGTTCGGCCGCTTCGCCGACGCCCCGGCCGCCTGGCAGGCGCTGCTGGACCGCGGCGTCCTGGTGCGCGACGTCGGGCTGCCCGGATGGCTGCGGGTCACCGCCGGCACCGCCGCCGAGACCGACGCCTTCCTCACCGCGCTGGGTGAGGTCGCGCGAGATCAGCGCATCTCTCTGGGAGACTGACGCCATGACCGCACCTGCACGCCGCACCGCCCGGGTGGAGCGCGCGACCAGCGAGACCAAGCTGGTCGTCGAACTCGACCTCGACGGGACGGGCACCAGCTCGATCAGCACGGGCGTGGGCTTCTACGACCACATGCTCACCGCGCTGTCGAAGCACAGCGGGATCGACCTCACCGTGCAGGCCGACGGCGACCTGCACATCGACGCCCACCACACCGTCGAGGACGTCGCGATCGCGCTCGGGCAGGCGTTCGCCGAGGCGCTGGGCGACAAGCGCGGCATCACCCGCTACGGCGACGCGACCATCCCGATGGACGAGGTGCTGGCGCAGGCCGCCGTCGACCTGTCGGGCCGGCCGTACTTCGTGCACGCGGAGCCCGAGGGCATGACGCCGATGATCGGGCCGGACTACCCGACGTCGCTCACCAAGCACGTGCTCGAGTCCTTCGCGTTCAACGCGCGGATCAGCCTGCACGTGCGGGTGCTCTACGCCGGCCGCGACGCCCACCACATCGTCGAGGGCCAGTTCAAGGCGCTCGCGCGGGCGCTGCGCCAGGCGGTCGCGCTCGACCCCCGGGTCACCGACGTGCCCTCGACCAAGGGCGCCCTGTAGCCGGTGGACTCCGGTCTGATCCTGATCGTGTTCGGGGGCTTCCTGATCGGGGGCGCCTGGAGCGTCTTCCGTCTCGACGCCGAGACCGGGGGGCGGACGACGTCGCAGGTCGTCCTGGCCGTGGTGCTGCTGGTCGCGGCCCTGCTGGCGACGGCGTCGGGCATCCTCCGCCTGGTCTGAGCTGTTCCGGCACTGCCGTGCCGCAGAATGCACGCGTGCATTGGTTGTCATCCGGCGTGACCGGGCTGATCGTCGGTTCCGTCGTGGGTCTAGTCCTGAGCGTCCTGTTCGAGGACTCGCTCAAGGACACGCTCAGCAGGTTCCGGCGACGGTTCCGGGGGCGGCGGAAGGCTGGGCCGGCCTGGGTGCACCGGCCGACCTTCGCGCTGGGCCCGCTCAAGACCAGTCATCTGGTCCTCGAGGGTGACGGGACGGCGGAGATCCCGGAGGACATGGTCCACCTCATCGTCGACAACGAGTTCGTCGAGATGCCCCCGGACGTGGCGGAGCGACGGGCGGAGATCGCAGCGGAGCAGGAGGACCGCAGGGCGCGCGGATACCCCTTCTCCTGGAACGGGCCCTGCTACGCCATCGCCCGGTTCACCAGCAGTCGGCGCGCGGACGACGAGGCGCCCGAAGTGTTCATGCGCCTCGTCCACTCGGACTACTACACGTTCCTGGCGACGCAGGAGCTCGACCGTCCCGGCCCCGACGGCTCGACCCTCCGGGCCCGCTACCTCGACGGGGTCGACCCCCTAGCCGTCGAACCGTTCATGGCCAGCAGCTTTGGGGTGAACGTCGCCGTCGTGACGGCGGACGGGAAGCTCGTGGTCTCGCAGCGCAGCGAGAACCTGCCGATCAACGCAGGGCTGTGGTCTTCGTCGGCGAACGAGGCGCTGTCCCGGACCATTGACAACGCAGGCCGGTCGGTGCCGAGCTTCCACGACGTGGCCCGCCGCGGCCTGCGTGAAGAGCTGTCCATCGAGGCCACCGAGTACGACCTGAAGTTGTTGACCTTCTGCGTGGACGTGGCTACCAATCAGTGGGGAGCGACGTTCATCGCGCGCCTGGGCAGGCTCACCGCTGATCAGCTGGAAGCACGGTGGTCGAGGGGAACCCCGGACGGGTGGGAGCACGACCGGCACTGCCTGGTGCGGTTCCGCCCCAACGAGGTCATCGACTTCGTCCTGGCGCCCGAGCGCGTCGACCACTGGACGGCGACCGGTCCAGCCCTGTTCTACGTCGCCCTCGTGAACGAGTTCGGCAAGGGACCCGTCGAGCGGGCCCTCGTCCAGCACGAGCAGGGTCGCCGGCGCGGGCTCCGCGGTCTGCGCCGTACCCGGTCCGATGCCGGCGCGACGCCGCTTGCGCGGGCGGGTGGCGAGGACGGAGCCGTGGCGGCGCCCCGGACGAACCGCTGAGCGCGGACGACGATCAGCGCTTCCTGCGCATCGTGCTGGCCGACCCGACGGTCGCGGCGGTGCTCGAGCGGGCGCCCGTCCTGGGCGTGGGGGACTGGTGGCTCACGGCCGGCGTGCTGTTCCAGACGGTGTGGAACGACCTGACCGGCCGTCCCTCCGGCACCGGCATCCGGGACGCCGACTTCTTCTACTTCGACGAGGACACCTCGTGGGAGGCGGAGGACGCCGTCATCCGGGCCGGCGCCGAGCTGTTCGCCGACGTGGCCGTGCCGGTGGAGATCCGCAACGAGGCGCGGGTGCACCTCTGGTACGCCGAGCACTTCGGCGTCCCGGCGCCGCCGTTCCGGGACTGCGCGGACGCCATCGACCACTTCGCCGCGGTCTGCTGCTGCCTCGGCGTCACGGTCGGTGCCGACGGCCGCCCGCAGGTCTACGCGCCGCACGGCTTCGACGACCTCTTCGGGCTCGTCGTGCGCCCGAACCGGCGGCTCGCGCCCCGGGACGTCTACGAGGCCAAGGCCGCGCGCTGGCTCGGGGAGTGGCCCGAGCTCACCGTCCTGCCCTGGGACTGACCGGCCCGCGCGGATGAACGAGGCCCGTCGAGGGCGCATCCATGCGCATGCGGGCGCACTCGACGGGCACTGAGACCGCGCTCGTGCGCATGCGGGCGGGACGCTCGCGGGGCCGGGGGCACCCGGGTCGTGGGAATCACGGCGGGGGTCGCGGCGCTGGTCGGTAGCGTGGCAGGCGTGAAGAAGGTGGCGGTCCTCGACTACGGGTCGGGCAATCTGCGCTCGGCCGAGCGCGCACTCACCCGGGTGGGCGCCGACGTGACGGTGACGTCCGACGCGCAGACCGCGCTGGAGGCCGACGGCCTCGTCGTCCCCGGTGTCGGCGCGTTCGCCGCGTGCATGGAGGGCCTCCGGGCCGTCGACGGGCCGCGGATCATCGACCGTCGCCTGGCTGGTGGCCGCCCCGTGCTCGGCATCTGCGTCGGCATGCAGATCCTGTTCGACCGCGGCGTCGAGCACGGCCACGACGCGGAGGGCTGCGGCGAGTGGCCCGGCGTCGTCGAGCAGCTCCAGGCACCGGTGCTGCCGCACATGGGCTGGAACACCGTCGACGTCGCCCCGGGCAGCGTGCTCTTCGACGGCATCGAGGACGAGCGCTTCTACTTCGTGCACTCCTACGGCGTCCGCGACTTCACCCTCGGCCAGGACGACCTGCCGTCCCCGCTGCCCAAGCCCAAGGTGACCTGGGCCGAGCACGGCGACCGGTTCGTGGCCGGCGTGGAGAACACCGCGCTGTCGGCGACCCAGTTCCACCCCGAGAAGAGCGGTGACGCCGGCGCCCAGCTGCTCACCAACTGGCTGAACAGCCTCGACTGATCAGGGCAGCGCGAGCAGCCGGAGCGCCAGGAACCCCGGCCGCTGGGCGAGCTTGTCGTACTCCGCGGGCCAGCGCTCGCGCATGATCTCCGGCGCGCGCGGCTCGACGAGGCGCTGGATCACGAAGCCGGCATCCGTCGCCGCACCACACAGGTCGGACAGCGGCTCGCGCCAGTAGCGCACCTCGTGCCGCGCCGACAGCATCGACCAGGCGTCGGTCTCCAGGGCCCGGTCGAAGTAGGAGCCGCCCTTCCGCAGCCAGTCCGTCGTCGGGTGCTGGGTCGACACGACGACGGCGCCGCCGGGGCGCAGCACGCGGCGCATCTCCGCGAAGGTCGCCCGGCGGTCGGCCACGTAGTGGATCGCGAGCGCGCAGAGCACGACGTCGACGGAGTCGTCGGGGTAGGGGAGCGGCACCTCCAGCCGGGCGACGCGGAACTCGGCCCGGTTCCCCACCCGCTCCCGGGCGAGCTCGACCATGGCGGTGCTGGCGTCGAAGCCGATCACCTCGGCGCCGCGCTCGAGCAGCGCCTCCGCGTACAGGCCCGGGCCGCACCCAGCGTCCAGCACCCGCAGGCCCGCGACGTCCCCGAGCAGCTCGAGCACGGTCGGCCGGTCGTAGTGGGCGTTGTAGGCGCCGTCCTCCGCGTGGGCCAGGAACTCGCCGGCCATCCGGTCGTAGGGGCGCCAGAGCTCGTCGGTCACCTGGCGACCGTAGTGCTGCGGATCACCACCGGCCGCGGTGCACGACCTCGTCGAGTCCGCGCCGGCCGCGCCTCAGGGAGGGCGAGCGGCGGTCGCCGTCGCCCGGGTAGCCGATCGACAGGCAGCCGACCGGCCGGTACTCACCCGGCACGCCGAACGCCGTGCGCAGCGCCGCAACCTTCTCCGCCGGCACACCGAAGAAGCAGGCGCCCAGCCCCTCGTCGACGGCGGTGAGCAGCATCAGCAGCGACGCCATCCCGGCGTCGACGTCCCAGTAGGGCACCGGCCAGCGCGCCTCGTCGCGATCGGTCCAGCCCTTGTCCGGCTCGGCGTACCGCTCCAGGTAGGCCTGCTTGTTCGAGAACGGGACGACGAGCAGCGGCGCCCGCCGCATCCGCGTGAGCCAGGCGTCGGGGGCGCCGGCGTCCGTGGTCGCCGTCCAGAAGCGGTCCCGCTCCTCGTCGGTCTCCAGCACGAGGAACGCCCACCCCTGGCTGAACCCGGCCGAGGGCGCCCGGATCGCGTGCGCCAGCAGCCGCTCGCGCACGTCGGGCGGCACCGGCCGGTCGGGGTCGTAGTCGCGCACCATGCGGCGCCGCCGGACCACCTCTGCGAACTCCACGCCGACAGCCTGCCGCAGCGCCCGGAGAACTGTCGGTGGGGTCGGGCAGGGTCCCGGCATGGACACCGCGAGCGTCGACCTGTCCGGGCGCGTCGCCCTCGTCGCGGGGGCCACCCGTGGCGCGGGGCGCGGCATCGCCGTCGAGCTCGGCGCGGCCGGCGCCACGGTGTGGTGCACCGGCCGCAGCACCCGTGATCGCCGGTCGGAGTACGACCGGCCCGAGACCATCGAGGAGACCGCCGACCTGGTCACCGCCGCGGGTGGTCGCGGCGTCGCGGTGGCCGTCGACCACCTGGTGCCGGCCGACGTGGCGGATCTGGTCGCCCGGGTCGCGACGGAGTCCGGCCGCCTCGACGTGCTGGTCAACGACATCTGGGGTGGGGAGAAGCTCTTCGCCTGGGACACCCCGCTGTGGGAGCACGACCTGGCCGACGGTCTCCGCCTCCTCCGGCTCGCGGTCGAGACACACCTGGTCACGAGCCACGCGGCGCTGTCTCTGCTCATCCGGCAGCCGGGCGGGCTGGTCGTGGAGATGACCGACGGCCCGGCCGACTACAACGCGGTCACCTACCGGGTCAACGCGTTCTACGACCTGGCCAAGGTCGCCGTCTCCCGCCTGGGCTTCTCCCAGGCGCACGAACTGCGGCCGCACGGCGGCACCGCCGTCACGCTCACCCCGGGCTGGCTCCGCTCGGAGATGATGCTCGAGGGCTACGGCGTCACCGAGGAGAACTGGCGCGACGCCACCGCCTCCGTCCCGCACTTCTGCATCTCCGAGAGCCCCCGGTACGTCGGCCGTGCCGTCGTCGCGCTGGCCGCCGACCCGGAGCGGGCGCGTTGGTCGGGCCGGTCGCTGTCGTCCGGCCAGCTGGCCCAGGTGTACGGCTTCACCGACGTCGACGGCACCCGGCCCGATGCCTGGAGGTACGTCACCGAGGTGCAGGACGCCGGCCGCCCCGCCGGTGATGAGGGCTACAGGTGATCGGTCCCTACTCTGTCGGTGTGCCGAAGCTGCAGCTCCTCCCCGCCGTCGACGTCGCCGACGGACAGGCCGTCCGCCTCGTACAGGGGGAGGCCGGTAGCGAGACCTCCTACGGCGACCCGCTGGAGGCCGCCCTCCAGTGGCAGCGGGACGGCGCCGAGTGGGTGCACCTGGTCGACCTCGACGCCGCCTTCGGCCGCGGGTCCAACCGCGAGCTGCTGGCCCGCGTCGTCGGCGAGCTGGACGTCGACGTCGAGCTCTCCGGCGGCATCCGGGACGACGAGTCCCTGGCCGCCGCCCTGGCCACGGGCTGCCGCCGCGTGAACCTCGGCACGGCGGCGCTGGAGTCGCCCGAGTGGTGCGCCCGCGCCATCGCCGAGCACGGGGACCGCATCGCCGTCGGCCTGGACGTGCGCGGCACCCGGCTGGCCGCCCGCGGCTGGACCCAGGAGGGCGGCGAGCTCTACGAGACGCTCGCCCGCCTGGACGCCGAGGGGTGCGCCCGCTACGTCGTCACCGACATCACCAAGGACGGCACGCTCAAGGGCCCGAACCTGGAGCTGCTGCGCGAGGTCTGCGCCGCCACGCCGCGCCCGGTCATCGCCTCCGGCGGCGTCAGCTCGCTGGACGACATCCGCGCGCTGGCCGGCCTGAGCGCGATCGGCGTCGAGGGCGCGATCGTCGGCAAGGCCCTCTACGCCGGCGCCTTCACGCTGCCGGAGGCGCTGCGGATCACCGAGGAGCTGGCGTGAGCGTGACCCGGCTGGGCTCCGGCAGCCCGTGGGAGGCGGCCGTCGGCTACAGCCGCGTCGTCGTCCGGGGTGACACCGCGTGGGTCAGCGGGACGACGTCCACGGTGGACGGCGAGGTCGTGCACCCCGGCGACGCCGCCGCGCAGGCCCGCCAGGCGCTGGCGATCATCGAGCAGTCCCTGGAGCGGGCCGGCTTCACGCTGAACGACGTCGTCCGCACCCGGATGTTCGTCACCGACATCTCCCGGTGGGAGGAGGTCGGGCGGGTGCACGGCGAGGTCTTCGGCGACATCCGCCCCGCCACCACGATGGTGCAGGTCGCCGCGCTGATCGACCCCGCGCACCTGGTGGAGATCGAGGCCGACGCCGTGCGGGGGACCGGGGCATGAGTCTGTCGGTGCGCGTCATCCCGTGCCTGGACGTCGACCAGGGGCGGGTGGTCAAGGGCGTCAACTTCGTCGACCTGCGCGACGCCGGCGACCCGGTGGAGATGGCCCGCGTCTACGACGCCGAGGGCGCCGACGAGCTCACCTTCCTCGACATCAGCGCCAGCTCCGGCAACCGGGAGACCACCTACGACGTCGTCCGGCGGACCGCGGAGAGCGTCTTCATCCCGCTCACCGTCGGCGGCGGCGTCCGCACCGCCGACGACGTCGACAAGCTGCTGCGCGCCGGCGCGGACAAGGTGGGCGTGAACACCGCCGCCGTCGCCCGGCCGGAGCTGATCGCGGAGATCGCGCACCGCTTCGGCAGCCAGGTGCTGGTCCTGTCGGTCGACGCCCGCCGGGTGCGCGACGGCGCGGCCACCGACTCCGGCTTCGAGATCACCACGCACGGCGGACGGCGCGGCACCGGCCGGGACGCCGTCGAGTGGGTCGTGCAGGCCGCCGCGCTCGGCGTCGGCGAGGTGCTGCTCAACTCCATGGACGCCGACGGCACGCAGGCCGGTTTCGACACCGAGCTCATCCGCGCGGTGCGCCGCGAGGTGACGGTCCCGGTGATCGCCAGCGGGGGAGCGGGCGAGGTGGCGCACTTCCCGCCCGCGGTCGAGGCCGGCGCGGACGCCGTGCTCGCCGCGAGCGTCTTCCACTTCGGCAAGCTGCGGGTCGGCGACGTCAAGGCCGAGCTGGCCCGCGCGGGCGTCCCGGTCCGCTAGGCCGCCGTCAACGACGGGCGGCGGTCATCCGCGGCCAGCGGCTCACCAGCGCCATGCTGGTGAACAGGACGAACAGCGACATCGCGGCCTGGACCCAGGTCCACCAGCCGACGGGGCCGTGCCCGGCCAGCGGGCAGGTGATGGTCATGAGCGCCATGAACACGCCGGCGGCGATGCCGAGGGTCGGGGCGTGCCGGCTGCCCCGCCACAGCGCGACCACCGCCAGCACGATGGAGGCGACGGTGCCCAGGTCTAGGGGCAGCTGCCACAGCGGGTAGGCCATGTCGTCCGCCGGCATCGGCTCGACCATCGGGCACAGCACCCACGCCACGGCGAAGGCGATCGCGAACGGCCGCCCGGTCACGGGGACGCCGCTGCGGCCGGACGGCGGCGACAGCCGGTTCCTCGGCGTGGCCGGGGGGCGGTGCGACCGCGGACCACGCGCGGACGGCGGCGCGGCCGCCGGCCCGGAGGAGGTGGGGTGCGGCGCGTCGGCGACGGTCATGGCGTGACCGTAGGGCCGCACGCCCCGGGATGCACGCAGATCCGCCGTCCGCCCCCCGGGGCACCGGGGAGGGTCGACGCCCGTCGGCCGGGGGAGCAGGGTGGGGAGCCCGACCCCGGAGCGACCGCCATGCACCTGCACCGCATCAGCACGAACCTGACCGTCGACGACCCCACGACGGGCCACGAGTTCTACGAGGACTTCCTCGGGTTGGAGAAGCAGTTCGACATGGGCTGGGTCGCCAGCTTCCGGTCGCCGTCGAACCCCAGCATCCAGGTCACGCTGGTCGGCAAGGACGAGACCGCGCCCGAGCAGTCGTCGATGAGCGTCGCCGTGGCCGACGTGGACGCCGCCTACGCCGACGCCCGGCACCGCGGGTACGAGATCGTCCACCCGCTCACCCAGGAGCCGTGGGGCGTGCGCCGGTTCTTCGTCCGCGATCCGCACGGCGTCGTCGTCAACGTCGTGGGTCACTCGGACTGACACCGGCGGGATCCGTCGTGCGATTCAGCTACGGCCTGACGACGAGGGCCACACCGGAGCAGGTGTTCACCGCGTTCACCGACTTCGGCGAGCGCCGCCTCGACGTGTGGCAGAAGACGCTGGACCCGGCGAAGTTCGAGCTGCGGGAGATCGGCGAGAACTGGGCCGTGGTCCGCGAGGGCAGCGCGGGCGTCCGCATCTGGGTGGTCCTGCGCTACGAGTGGCACCCGCCGGGGACGATCCGCTGGACGCTGCTCGAGAGCGACCACTGCGACGCCGGCCGCGGCGAGGTCACCATCAGCCCGGGCCCGGGCGGTGGCAGCCGGGTCCACGCCGAGATCGACCACCGGCGTCCGCGCGGCCTCCGCGGCCGGGCGATCCTGCTGGCGCAGCGGCTGATCGGCCCGGTGGCCTTTCCGCGGATGTGGCGGGCGGCGCTGGACCGGATGGCCGCGTCGGACGGCTAGGCGCTCAGGACGTCGTCACCCGGGCCACGTCGCGGCGGCCCGAGGCCCACAGCAGCAGCTCCAGGGGCTCGCCCTCGACGGTGCGCTCCCCGGCGCCGATGCGCGCCTGCACCTCCGGCCGGTCCGTGCGGCGCAGGACGGCGCCGCCCCGGCCGGCACCGCGTCGCGCGTAGAGGGTCGCGGGCAGCCACAGCCGGTCCTGGGCGGCGGCCGGCAGCTCGCGCGCTGCCCACCCCGGCTGGGCCCGCCGCACGTCCTCGTGGTGGATTGCGAACTCCGGGTCGTTCAGCCGGTGGAGCCCGGGCCAGGTCAGCGGGGACCACCCGGGCGGGCCGGAGCGGACGCGCTCGACCAGTGCGGCGTAGGGGAGGCGCTCGCGGGCGCCGTCCTCCACGCGGTGCGACCAGCCACCCAGCCGGCGCAGCCCCGGCAGCATCTCCAGCGCATAGCCCGGCATGGCGTCGGGCCGCCGGTCGCGGACGACGAGGTGCGCGGCCAGGTGCGCGGTGCTCCAGCCCTGGCAGCAGGTCGGGGCGTCCGGCCCGAGCTCGTCGAGCAGGTCGGCCAGCGCGCGGCGCTCCCGGGCGGCGAGCGAGCCGGCAGCAGCGGGGGATGCGGTCATCACCCGACGCTACCGACACGGCACCGCCGGAATAATCCGAATTGCGTTCGGTTGCCCGGTGAGATCCACGTAACATCCGAGAGCCCGAACCGAACCACCTCGAGGAGCACCGTGCCGCGCCGCCGCCGAGATGCCGTCGTGCGGCGAGGGATCCGACACCTCGGCCGCGCGATCGCGCTCCAGCCGAAGATCTTCGCCGCCGCCCTGCTGGGGAGCAGCCTGTTCGCCGTCATGACGGTGGCCAGCGCCTATGTGATCGGTGCGATCACGGAGCGGGTCGTGCTGCCGTCCTTCGACGAAGGCCGCGCCTCGGCCGGCGCCCTGGCCCTCGCCGTCGTCGCCATCATGGGCGTGGCCCTGCTGCGGATCGTCGGCATCATCGGGCGCCGCCTCCTGTCGGGGATCATGCAGTACCGCCTGCAGGCCCAGACGCGCCGCGAGGTGACCGGGCAGTACCTGCGGCTCCCGCTGTCCTGGCACCAGCAGCACCCGACGGGCCAGCTGCTCTCCAACGCCAACTCCGACGTCGAGGCGACCTGGTTCTTCGTCGCGCCGCTGGCCTTCGGCCTCGGTGCGGTCATCATCATCTTCATCACCGGCGGCGCCATGGTCGCCACTGACCCGCTGCTGGCCCTGATCGGCTTCGTGGTCTTCCCGCTCGTGTTCGTCGTCAACGCGCTCTACTCGCAGGTCATGAGCCCGCGTCAGCAGCGGGCGCAGCAGCTGCGCGCCGAGGTCAGCGAGATCGCGCACGAGAGCTTCGACGCCGCGCTCGTGGTCAAGACGCTGGGCCGCGAGGAGTCCGAGACCGAGCGTTTCAACGCCCGCGCCGGCGAGCTGCGGGACGGGCTCATCGCGGTCGGCCGGGTCCGTGGACTCTTCGACCCGCTGATCGAGTCGCTGCCCAACCTCGGCACGCTGGCGGTCCTGCTGGTCGGTGCCCACCGGGTCGCCGACGGCGCGATCGACGTCGGCGAGCTGGTGTCCATCGCGTACCTGTTCACGCTCCTGGCCCTGCCCATCCGCGCGATCGGCTGGGTGCTTGCCGAGCTGCCGCGCGCGCTGGCCGGCTACGACCGGATCACTCCGGTCCTCGAGGCGACCGGCGAGACGCCGTACGGGCCGGAGGACGCCGCCACGACGGCCGGCGGTGCGGCACTGGGACTGCAGGGGGTCGGCTACACCTTCGCCGGTGTCGAGCGCCCGGCCGTCCGCGACGTCACCTTCGACGTCCCCGCGGGCGGGACCGTCGCGGTGGTCGGCCCGACCGGCTCGGGCAAGTCCACCCTCGCCGGGCTGCTGGTCCGGCTCGTCGATCCCGTCGACGGGACGGTCCTGCTGGACGGGCTCGACATCCGCCGCCTGCGCGAGGGACAGGTCAGCGATCACGCCGCCTTCGTCGCCCAGCAGGCGTTCCTCTTCGACGACACGGTGCGCGGCAACATCACCCTCGGTGGCCCGTACACCGACGAGGACGTCTGGGCGGCGCTGCGCGTGGCAGCCGCCGACGACTTCGTGACCGCCCTGCCCGACGGCCTCGACACCCACGTCGGCGAGCGCGGCGCCTCGCTGTCGGGCGGTCAGCGGCAGCGCCTGGCGCTGGCCCGGGCCATCGTACGCCGGCCGCGGCTGCTCGTGCTCGACGACGCCACCAGCGCCGTCGACCCCGCCGTCGAGGCCCGCATCCTCGATGCGCTGCGGGCCAGTGACGCCCCGGCCACCGTGGTGGTCGTCGCCTACCGCCAGGCGACCATCGCGCTCGCCGACGAGGTCGTCTGGTTCGAGCACGGACGTGCGGTCGCGCGCGGCAGCCACGGGTACCTGCTCGGCGAGGTGCCGGGCTACGCCGACCTGGTGCGCGCCTACTCCCAGGCCGACGGGGTGCCGGCATGACCGTCACGCTGCCCGACGAGGACCGGCACGAGGGAGGCATCCGGACGCTGCGCCGCGGCCTGCGGATGATGCCCGAGTTCCGGCGCGGGCTCCCGCTGACCGTCCTGCTCGCCGTGCTGGCCACCGCCGGGCGGGTCGTCGTCCCCATCGCCGTCCAGCAGGTCCTCGACCGCGGGATCGGCGCAGCGGGCGGGCCCGACCTGGACTTCGTCACCTGGGTCGTGCTCGTGTGCGCGGTGATCGTCGTGCTGACCGCCGTGGCGGTCTACCTGATGAACCTGCGGCTGTTCCGCACCACCGAGACCGCGCTGGCCGGCCTGCGGGTGCGGGCCTTCCGGCACGTGCACGACCTGTCCGCGGTGCACCAGCAGGCCGACAAGCGCGGCGCGCTGGTGTCGCGGGTGACGAGCGACGTCGACCAGTTGTCGCAGTTCATGCAGTGGGGCGGCGTGCTCGGCCTGATCAGCTTCGGCCAGCTGCTCGTGGCCACGGTGGTGATGTTCGTCTACTCGTGGCAGCTGACGCTGGTGGTCCTGGTCTGCTTCGTGCCGCTGGGAATCGCGGTCCGGTGGTTCGCCGCGAGGCTGGCCGTGGTCTACGGCGTGGTCCGCGAGCGGATCGGCGACCTGCTGGCCGCCGTCTCCGAGTCCGTGGTGGGCGCGTCGACCGTGCGCGCCTACGGCGTTCGGGAGCGCACCGCCGAGCGCATCGACGCGGCGATCGACCGGCACTACCGATCGGCGGTCGACGCGCAGCGGGTGGCCGTGGGGGTGTTCGTCAGCGGCGAGTTCGCCGCCGCGCTCGCCAATGCCGCGCTGGTCGTCGCCGGTGTCTACCTGGGTCTCGCCGGTGACATCTCGGCCGGGACGCTGGTGGCCTTCCTCTTCCTGGTCACCCTCTTCGTCGCGCCGGTCCAGACCGCCAGCGAGGTGATCAACGAGGCGCAGAACGCGCTGGCCGGGTTCCGGCGGGTCCTCGACATCCTCGACACCGAGCCCGACGTGCGGGATCCGGCAACGGCCGCGCCGGAGAGCACCCTGCACCTGCCCGACGGCGTGCTGGGCGTCCGCTTCGACCACGTGACCTTCCGGTACGCGCCGGGCGCGCGGGCCGCCCTCGACGACATCGACCTCGTCATCGAGCCCCGTCGCCGGGTGGCCATCGTCGGCGAGACCGGCTCGGGCAAGACCACCTTCGCCAAGCTGGTCACCCGGCTCATGGACCCGGTCGAGGGCCGGGTGCTGCTGGGCTCCGACGCCGCCGGCTGGGTCCCGCTGTCCGACGTCGCCTTCGGGTCGCTGCGCGCACGGGTCGTGATGGTGCCGCAGGACGGCTTCCTCTTCGACGCGACCGTCGCCGACAACGTCCGCTACGGCCGGCCGGGCATCAGCGACGCGGAGGTCACCGGCGCGTTCGCCGATCTGGGCCTCACCGACTGGGTCAACGGCCTGCCCGACGGCGTGGCCAGCCCGGTCGGGCAGCGCGGCGAGTCGCTGTCGGCCGGTGAGCGCCAGCTCGTCGCCGTCGCGCGCGCCTACGTCGCCGACCCCGACCTGCTGGTGCTGGACGAGGCGACCAGCGCCGTCGACCCGGCCACCGAGCAGCGCCTGACCCGGGCGCTGGACACCCTCACCGCCGGACGGACGACGCTGACCATCGCGCACCGCCTGTCCACCGCGGAGCGGGCCGACGAGATCCTCGTGGTCGACGCCGGTCACGTGGTGCAGCGCGGCAGCCACGCCGAGCTGGTCGGCACCGACGGCACCTACGCGCGGCTGCACGCCTCGTGGCGCCGTTCGTCGGCCGGCGAGCCGGAACCCGTGGCCTGACCCCGGTCGGCCCTAGGCTGCGCCGCGTGCCCGTACCCGCCGCTGCCGGAACGCGGCTGCCGCCCGTTCCGGCGATCGTCGCCGCACCGCTCGCCGTGCTCAGCGCGTTCGCGCCCGGGTTCTTCTTCCTGGTCGCGCTCGGCTTCTCCGGCGGGAACCTCTCCGGCCTGGAATGGCTGCTGCTCGCCGTGCCGCTGGCCCTCTCGCTCGGCCTGCTCATCGGGGCGGTGCTGCTCCTGCTCGGCCGCTCCTGGCGGGTGGTCGCCGTGGCGGGTGCCGTCCTCGCGCTGCTGATCATCGGCGGCACGCTGTTCGGCGGCTGGGCCGACGGCGCCCTGGGCTTCGGGCTCTCCACCGGCCTGTTCCCGGCGGCGACGGCGGTGCTGGCCTCGCTGCCCGGGGTGCGCGCGTGGGTCGAGGCACGCCGCGCGACGCGCTAGCACTGCACCGTTGAACGCGAGGGGCCCGAAGTCGTCGCTGTTCCGGACCCCTCGCGTTCACTGCTCCGAATCCTCAGCTCGACGACGTCTCAGCCGCCTGGACCGCGTTGCGGAAGAGCATCGCCACGGTGGTGGGCCCGACGCCGCCCACGCGCGGGGTGATCGCCGAGGCGACGTCCGCACATCGCTCGTCGACGTCGGGCAGCAGCCGTCGACCGGAGTAGCGCACCCCGCCTCCGATGACCACGGCTCCGGGCCTGACGTGCTGCGGCTGGACGATGCCGGGCACGCCCGCGGCGGCGATGAGCACGTCGGCGCGCCGTGTGTACCGCGCCCAGTCCGGGACGCCGGTGTGCACGACGGTGACCGCGGCGTTCGCGGTCGGGCGCTTCTGCGCGAGCAATGTGGCCAGCGGCCGCCCGAGGGTCGCGCCCCGGCCGATGACCACGACCTCCCGTCCAGCGATCGGGATGTCGTAGTGCGCCAAGAGCGCCTCGATGCCCGCCGGCGTGCACGGCCGGGGAGCGGGCTGATCGAGGGCGAGCCGCCCGAGGTTGAGCGGGTGCATGCCGTCCACGTCCTTGTCCGGATCGACCTCGGCGAGGGCGGCGTCGTAGTCGAGGTGCGACGGGACCGGGTGCTGGATCAGCAGCGCGTGCACCGCCGGGTCGGCATTGAGCGTGCCGATGACCCGGTGCAGGTCGTCCTGGGTGGCGTCGCCGGGCAGGTGGACGTGCGGGGACGCGAAGCCGAGGGACCGTGCCGTGCGCTGCTTGATCCGGATGTAGCCGGCGCTGGCCTCGTCGTCCCCGACGAGGACCGTCGCAAGGCTCGGCGTCACCCCGCCGGCGCGCAGGCGGGCCACGTCGGCGGTGATCTGCTCGAAGATGGCGTCCGCGACGGGCTTGCCCGGCAGCATGCGGGCCGTGGTGGTCGACGGCTGGTCCATGGGCTCTCCTCCATCGGATGAAGCCCAGGCGCGCGGCGGACGTCGGTCGACGAGGCCGCTCCCCGGTGGTTCCCCACCTCCAGCGCCAGTCACGGCCCGCTGCGAGACTAGGCCCGACCGCGCACTCCTGCGGGGTGGGTCGTGCCCGGTCCGGCGGCACCGGGGCGCCGCGGCCCGCTAGCGTCGGGCCCGTGAACCCGAACGGCAAGACCGAGGCAGACGTCGTCGTCGTGGGCGCGGGGCTGGCGGGGCTCGTGGCCACCGCCGAGCTGGCCGACGCCGGCAAGCGGGTCGTGCTCGTCGACCAGGAGCCCGAGGCGAGCCTCGGCGGCCAGGCGCACTGGTCCTTCGGCGGGCTGTTCCTCGTGGACTCGCCCGAGCAGCGCCGGCTGCGGGTGCACGACTCCCTCGAGCTGGCCCGCCAGGACTGGTTCGGCACCGCCGGCTTCGACCGCACCGAGGACCACTGGCCGCGCCAGTGGGCCGAGGCCTACCTGCAGTTCGCCGCCGGCGAGAAGCGGGCCTGGCTCAAGGAGCAGGGCGTCGGCTTCTTCCCGGTCGTCGGGTGGGCCGAGCGGGGCGGCTACACCGCCACCGGCCACGGCAACTCGGTGCCGCGCTTCCACATCGTCTGGGGCACCGGCCCCGGCGTCGTCGCGCCGTTCCTCCGCCGGGTGCGGGCAGCGGTCGAGGCGGGCACGGTCGAGCTCCGCTTCCGGCACCGGGTCTCCGGGCTCGTCGTGACCGGCGGCGCGGTGACCGGCGTGCGCGGCGCGGTCCTCGAGCCCAGCGACGTCGCCCGCGGGGAGGCCAGCTCGCGCACCGAGGTCGGGGAGTTCGAGATCTCCGCGCAGGCCGTCGTCGTCACCTCCGGCGGTATCGGGGGCAATCACGAGCTGGTGCGGCGCAACTGGCCGGCCCGGCTCGGCCCCGCGCCGCGGCGGATGCTCTCCGGCGTCCCCGCGCACGTCGACGGGCACATGCTCGAGGCGACGCAGGCCGCGGGCGCCAGCGTGGTCAACGAGGACCGCATGTGGCACTACACCGAAGGCATCGCCAACCACTCGCCGGTCTGGGCGCAGCACGGCATCCGGATCCTGCCCGGGCCCTCGTCCCTGTGGTTCGACGCCGTCGGGCGGCGGCTGCCGGTGCCGCTGTTCCCCGGCTTCGACACCCTCGGCACGCTGGCCCACATCGGCACGACCGGGTACGAGCACACCTGGTTCGTCACCACGAAGAAGATCGTCGAGAAGGAGTTCGCGCTCTCCGGGTCGGAGCAGAACCCCGACCTCACCGGCAAGGACGTGAAGCTGCTGGTCAACCGGGCCCGCGCCGGCGTCTCGGCGCCGGTCCAGGCCTTCCTCGACAAGGGCGAGGACTTCGTCGTCGCCACCACGCTGCCCGAGCTCGTCGCCGGCATGAACCGGATCACCGGCGGGACGCCGACGATCGACCTCGCCGAGCTCGAACGGGAGATCGTCGCCCGCGACCGGGAGATCGCCCACCCCTTCACCAAGGACCTGCAGATCACCGCGATCCGCGGGGCCCGGAACTACCTGGGCGACAAGCTCATCCGGGTGGCCCAGCCGCACCGCATCCTCGACCCCGAGGCGGGGCCGCTGATCGCCGTCCGGCTGAACATCATCACGCGCAAGTCGCTCGGCGGGCTGGAGACCGACCTGTCCGCGCGGGCGCTGCGCCCCGGGGGCGAGGTCTTCCCCGGGCTGTACGCCGCCGGCGAGGTCGCCGGCTTCGGAGGCGGCGGCATGCACGGCTACCGCTCGTTGGAGGGCACCTTCCTGGGCGGCTGCCTGTTCTCGGGGCGGACCGCCGGCCGGGCCGTCGCGGCGGCGCTGTGAGCGGGCAGGGGCGTGAGCATCGCAGCGAGGAACGAGCGAGGAGCGGAGCGGCCCGCGTGAGCGAACCGGTGACACTGTGACCGACCCCTGGTCGGACCCCGACCGACCTGCCGCCCCGCCGTACGCGGGCCCGCCGCAGACCGTCCCGCTGCAGCCGCCCTACGGCCAGCCGCCGTTCGGCCAGCCGCCGTACGGGGCGCCGCCGCAGCAGCCGTGGGGCCAGCCGCCGTACGGCCAGCAGCCCTGGGGCCAGCCCCCGTACGGGCAGCAGCCGTGGGGTCAGCCGCAGTACGGCCAGCCGCAGTGGGGGCCGGGCCCGTACGGGCCGCCGTGGGGCCCGCCGCGGCCGGTGGAGCGCACGCCCGGCCAGGTGATCGGCGCGGCGGTGCTGGCCTTCGTGCAGGCAGTCGTCG
Source organism: Blastococcus sp. (assembly GCA_041640835.1). Classification (GTDB taxonomy): domain Bacteria; phylum Actinomycetota; class Actinomycetes; order Mycobacteriales; family Geodermatophilaceae; genus Blastococcus. The sequence goes on along the minus strand of JBEPZM010000004.1, from coordinate 2,599 downwards.
TGCTCATCGCCTCGCTCTACGTCTGGTTCTTCGCCTCGATCGCCGACATCGCCTCCAGCGGCCGGCCCGACGTCTACACCTCCGAGGCCGCCCGCCGGCTGGCCACCGAGGGCACCGTGCTCGCCGTCGTCCAGCTGGTGTCGGTGGCCCTGCTGGTGGCCGCCGGGATCGCCGCGCTCAACCGCCGCACGCCCACCGGGTACCGGCTGCTGGCCGGGGCGCACGTCGTCCAGGTCGTGCTGGCGCTGTACTGGGCCGTCCGGCTGCTCGACGTCCTCGGCGACCTGCCGGGGGCCGAAGGGGAGGGGTCGCTGGCGGCGTTCGCGCTGTTCTTCATGGTCGGCCCGGCGGTCTCCCTCGGCCTGCTGCTCAGCGGCGCGGCGCGGCGCTGGTTCACCGCCCCACCGGCCTGACGGAGGAGCACGGCAGACTGGCGGCATGTCCGACGTCGCCTCCACCGTGCTCGACCCCGAGGTCGCAGCCCTGCTGCGCCACGACCCGCTCGGCCTGGTGACCGCGGTCGTCCAGCAGCACGACACCCGCGAGGTGCTCATGGTCGCGTGGATGGACGACGAGGCGTTGCGCCGCACGCTGACCACCGGCCGGGCGACCTACTGGTCGCGCAGCCGGCAGGAGTACTGGGTCAAGGGCGAGACCTCCGGTCACCGGCAGTGGGTCCAGGAGGTCCGGGTGGACTGCGACGGCGACACGCTGCTCGTCCTCGTCGACCAGGAGGGCGCGGCCTGCCACACCGGCGAGCGGAACTGCTTCTTCCGCGTGCTGCCGTCGGTGACCGGTGTCCGCCCGGGGACGGCCGGCGCATGAGGTTCGGCGTCGCGACGCCGGCACGCGAGGACTTCTCCTCCGACCGGCCGATGGTCCCCGTGGTCCGCAGGCTGCTCGCCGACAGCGAGACCGCCGTCGGCATCTACCGCAAGCTCGCCCGCAACCGCCCGGGCACGGTGCTCCTGGAGTCGGCCGAGCAGGGCAAGCGCTGGGCGCGGTACAGCTTCGTGGGCGCCCGCAGCGCCGGCGTGCTCACCGAGCGCGGCGGGGTCACGCAGTGGCTGGGGGAGGAGATCCCCGGGCTCACCGACGACCTGCCGGCCGATCCGCTGGCCGCCGTGCGCACGCTGGCGCGCCGGCTGCGCTCGCCGCGCACGCCGGGGCTGCCGCCGTTGACCGGCGGTCTGGTCGGCTACCTGGGCTACGACGTCGTCCGGCGGCTGGAGCGCCTGCCCGAGACCAGCACCGACGACCTCGGCATGCCCGAGCTGGCGATGATGCTGGTGACCGACCTGGCGGTGCTCGACCACACCGACGGCACCGTCCTGCTCATCGCCAACGTGCTGCGCGGCGGGGAGGGCGGCTACGACGACGCGGTGGCCCGGCTGGACGCGATGGCCGCCGACCTCACCCGCGCCGTCCCGCCGGGGGTGGCAGTCCTGGGGGAGTCCCGCGTCCCCGAGGTGACCAGCAACATGGCACCCGGCGTGTACGAGGCCGGGGTCGAGCGGATCCGCGAGCACATCCGCGCCGGCGACGCCTTCCAGGTCGTGCTCGCCCAGCGCTTCGAGGCCGCCACCACCGCCGACGCGCTCGACCTCTACCGGGTGCTCCGGGCCACCAACCCCTCGCCGTACATGTACCTGCTGCGGTTCGAGGGCCGGGAGACGCCGTTCGACGTCGTCGGCTCCTCGCCGGAGGCGCTCGTGACCGTGACCGGCTCCTCGGCCGTGGTGCACCCGCCGGCCGGCACCCGCCCCCGCGGCGCCACCGAGGAGGAGGACGTCCGGCTGGCCGAGGGGCTGCTCGCCGACCCCAAGGAGCGGGCCGAGCACGTCATGCTGGTCGACCTCGCGCGCAACGACCTGGGCCGGGTGTGCGTGCCGGGCTCGGTCGAGGTGCCGGACTTCATGCGGGTCGAGCACTACAGCCACGTGATGCACCTCGTCTCCACCGTGGCCGGCGAGGTCTCACCGGAGCACGACGCCCTCGACGTCTTCGACGCCACCTTCCCGGCCGGCACGGTCTCCGGCGCCCCGAAGCCGCGCGCGATGGAGATCATCGAGACGCTGGAGCCGACCCGGCGGGCGCTCTACGCCGGCACGGTCGGGTACGTGGACGCCAGCGGCGACATGGACATGGCGATCGCGATCCGCACCGCCGTGCTGCACGACGGGCGCGCCTACGTGCAGGCCGGCGCGGGGGTGGTCGCCGACAGCGACGCCGCCACCGAGGAGGCCGAGACCCGGCACAAGGCGCGGGCGGTGCTGTCCGCGATCGCGATGGCCGAAGGGCTGCGGGAGCTCCCGTGAGCGCGCCCGGCCGCAGGGAGCTCACGACCGCCGTCCTCGGCGCCGTCCTCGCCGGTGCGCTGGCGCTCTCGGCCGGGGGACAGGCCTGGGCCGCGGTGACCGCCGAGCGCCGGGCGCCGCTGCCGCCGGTGTCGGCCGAGCTGTCCGGTGCCGACGCCGCGCCGCTGGTTCCCGACGGTGCGACCGTCTACCTCGGAGGGGCCGTGCTGCGGCGCAAGCCCATGGCGCTGGCGCGGGCGCTGATCGCCGCGGGGCGCCGCGATCTCGAGCTCGTGAGCTTT
>JBEPZM010000003.1:0-50274 GCA_041640835.1 Blastococcus sp. | reverse complement strand
GACTGGATGGCCGACGAGGACGCGGTCCTGCTCACCGACGCCACGGCGACCGGCTACTTCGGCGCGCAGCTCGGCGACATCGTCGAGGGCGACGTCGTCATCGTCTTCGGCGCCGGACCGGTCGGACTCGTCGCGGCCAGGTCGGCCTGGCTAATGGGCGCCGGCCGGGTCATCGTCATCGACCACCTGGAGCACCGGCTGGAGAAGGCCCGCACCTTCGCCCACGCCGAGACCTACAACTTCACCGAGTACGGCGACATCGTCCTGGAGATGAAGAAGACGACCGACTGGCTCGGCGCGGACGTCGCCATCGACGCCGTGGGCGCCGAGGCGGACGGCAACTTCATCCAGCACGTCACCTCGTCCAAGCTCAAGCTGCAGGGCGGCTCCCCGGTGGCCCTGAACTGGGCGATCGACTCCGTCCGCAAGGGCGCGACCATCTCGGTGATGGGCGCCTACGGCCCGCTGTTCAGCGCCGTGAAGTTCGGCGACGCGATGAACAAGGGGCTGACGATCCACACCAACCAGTGCCCGGTCAAGCGGCAGTGGCCCCGGCTGTTCGAGCACGTGCGCAACGGCCACCTGAAGCCCAGCGAGCTGGTCACCCACCGGATACCGCTGGAGGACATCGCCGAGGGCTACCACATCTTCTCGGCCAAGCTCGACGGAATCATCAAGCCCCTCGTCGTCCCGACCGCGGCGTGAGCGACAGGAGACCCCGATGCCCTACACACCGCACAAGCCCCCGCTCGCCGAGTCGCCCGACGAACTGAGGAAGCGCATCCCGGGTTGGGGCGTCGACCTGGACCCCAAGGACCGGCCGTCGGTGCCGAAGCTGCAGTTCCAGGAGGACTTCACCGGCGCGCACTGGGAGTTCCCGGAGCGGCAACCGGAGAAGTACCCGCGGGAACGCTCGGTCGAGCACGGCATGCTCACCCCGGTCTTCGGCACCGCCCAGCCGCCGTCGGGCATTGCCGGTGCCATCCGCCGGTACGCGTACCACTACAGCGAGGGCCGCGCGGCGCACTGGCTGCTGCTCGTGCTCGGCGACCGGGTGGATGCCTGGGAGCACCACCTGCGGTCGTTCCTCACCCTGCGCCCGGACAACCCGATCACGCAGACCGGCGTGAAGGCCGAGTTCACCCACCACGGCATCTCGTCGCGAATCGGCCAGAACCGTGCGGACGTGAAGCACCAGTGGTTGGACCCGGTGATCGTCGGTGGCCCGTGGGTCGCCGCGGCGGGAATCGTCTACAGCGGCGCCCGCAGTGTGGCCAGGTCGCTCGCCAACGTGGGGTCCGACGGGCACGGGAAGCTGCCCGTGCACTGACCGGAATGGAACGTCGGCGTCCGCGAACTGGTCCGGAGGTGCTTCCGCATGACAACGTCCCCGACGCGCGCCGTGACCCTGCCCGACGGCGCAACGGCCTCGGCCCTCGGCCTGGGCACCTGGTACCTGGGCGAGGACCCAGGAAGCACCGACGTCCAACTGGACGCCCTGCGCGCCGGCATCGACCTCGGCCTGACCCTCGTCGACACCGCCGAGATGTACGGGGGTGGCGCCGCCGAGGAGTTCGTCGGCCGGGCGATCGCCGGCCGGCGGGACGACGTCTACCTGGTGAGCAAGGTGCTGCCGCACCACGCCACGCGCGAGGGCACGGTCGAGGCCTGCGAGCGGAGCCTGCGCCGACTGCGTACCGACCGCCTGGACCTGTACCTGCTGCACTGGCGCGGCCGGGTCCCGGTGGAGGAGACCGTCGCCGCCTTGGAGTTGCTGGCCTCCCGCGGGCTGATCCGCTCCTGGGGCGTGAGCAACTTCGACGTCGCGGACCTCGAGCAGCTGGTCGGGCTACCCGGCGGCGACCGGGTGCAGACCGACCAGGTGCTCTACAACCTCGCCCGGCGCGGCCCCGAGTACGACCTGATCCCCTGGTGCCGCGGCCGGCACATGCCGCTGATGGCGTACTCGCCCGTCGACCACGGCCGGCTCCTCCAGCACCGGGCCCTCCGCGAGCTCGCCGCGGAGAAGGGGGTCACCCCGGCCCAGCTGGCCATCGCGTGGGTGCTGCGGCGGCCCGACGTGTGCGCCGTCGCCAAGGCCTCGACCCGCGCGCACGTCGTCGAGAACCGCGCGGCGCTGGACATCACCTTCGGCCAGGGGGAGCTGGACCGGCTCGACCGGCTCTTCCCGCCGCCGTCCGGCAAGGTCCCGCTCGACGTCCTCTAGCGCCTGGGCCTCGTGCACGCTCGGGAGGGAGCCGTGAGGTGCTGAACCTCCCCCTCACGCTGGCGATCGGCCTGCCGCTGGCGTTCCTGCACGTCTGGTCGCCTACATCCACCCCGGCACGTACATCGACGCGAGGTACTGGCGGCCGTTCGCCGACGGCATCTCCATCACCTACATATTCCTGCAGCTGTTGCCCGAGATCACGCATCTCGCTGACGAGGAGCTGCATCCGGACAAGCCCTACGTCCTGAGGTTCTCCGGACGGCTCGAGGCGGTCTCCGCCTGGGGCGAGCAGAACCCCTTTCTTCCGCTGCTGCTGGGGTTCACGCTCTTCTTCGGGCTGGAGAGAGCGTACGAGCGACCCGGCGACCACGGGTCCAGCCACGGGGCGGACCGTCCGGTGCACTTCCTGGTGCACATGGTCGGCATGTCGCTGTACAAGGTCCTGCTCGGCTACCTGATGGGCCAGATCACCAGCGTGCCCGGCCTCCTCGTCTTCGCCTTCGCCATCCTGATGCATTTCCTGGTGATCGACAGATCGCCCCGGCGGTGCTGGCCATGCTGGTGTCGTTCGTCGCCGGCGGCGCCGTCCTGATGATCATCCAGGACGAGTTCTCGGAGCGCGGCGACACCTCCTACGCCGCTTTCCTGCTCGCCGTCCTCCTGTACGGCTCGCTCCTGCTGGCGTTCTGAAGGCGACGCCGCCCACGCCGAGGACCTGGAGCGAGCGGAGGCCGACGGCGGCAGGTCCTCAGGGCACGAGGACGGCGCGGCCGCGCACCGTGCCGGCGTCGAGGTCGTGCAGGGCGTCGACCGCGTCGTCCAGCGGGTACTTCTGCGTGTGCAGGGTGACCCGCCCTGCCTGCGCGAGCACCATCAGCTCGGCCAGGTCGGGGTAGGTGCCGACGATGTTGCCGACGATGCTGCGTTCGGTGGAGATGATGTCCAGCGTCGGGATGCGCAGCTCGCCGCCGTAGCCGATGACGAAGTAGGAGCCCCCCGGCCCGGTCATCCGCCAGCCGTCGGTCTCCGCGCCCTGCTCGGCGACGTAGTCGAAGACGACGTCCGCGCCGGTCCCGCTGGTCAGGTCCGTGACCGACTCGACCTGGCTGCCGTCGGCGAGCACCGTCTCGTCGGCTCCGAGCTCCTCGGCGAGCCTCAGCGCGTCGGCATTGCGGTCCACGACGACGATGCGCGCGGCGGTCAGGGCCCGGAGGCACTGGATGCCGATGTGCCCGAGTCCGCCGGCGCCCTGGACGACGGCGGTCGTGCCAGGGTGCAGCAACGGCACGGCCTTGCGGACGGCGTGGTATGCGGTGAGGCCGGCGTCCGCGAGCGCCGCGACGTCGGCGGGGTCGGTGGACGACTCGAGCTTCACGCAGGCGCGGGCGGACGTGCGCATGAACTCGGCCATGCCGCCGTCGTCGCCGGAGAGGCCGGGGAAGTAGGCGTCGGTGCAGTGCATGTCGTCGCCGACGCGGCAGGCGAGGCACAGCCCGCAGCTCGGCTGCGGGTGCAGGATCACCGTGTCCCCGACCGCGACGTTGGTGACACCATCGCCCACCGAGTGGATCCAGCCGGCATTCTCGTGCCCCAGCACGTACGGCAGCCGGGGATGCTGAACGGCCTCCCACTGTCCCTCGACGATGTGGAGGTCGGTGCGGCAGACCCCGGCACCGCCGATCCTGACGACGACGTCCAGCGGACCCGTGATCTGCGGTTCGGGGATCTCGTCGATCGACGGGTCCTCGTGGTAGCGGTGCAGGCGAACTGCTCTCATCGGACGTTCCCTCTCTCGACTCCGGGCACGGGGCGTGCTCGCTCGGTCAGTCCGGCCTGCCGGTCCGGGCCCGTCACCGGCGCCGCTCCGCGCGGCTGTACTGCGGCGGCCAGTGCACCTCGTCGCCGAGTGCGCGAGCGGCCTCCCACGGCCAGTGCGGGTTGCGCAGCAGCTCCCGGGCCAGCATGACTGCGTCCGCCGCCTCGTCGACCAGGATCTGGTCGGCCTGCTCGGGCGCGACGATCAACCCCACGGCCGTCACCGGCAGGCCCGCGCCTTCGCGCACCGCCCGGGCGAACGGCACCTGGTAGCCCGGCTCCACCTCGACCCGGGCGCCGGGCACCAGACCACCGCTGGTCACGTCGATCAGGTCGACGCCGTGCGACGCGAGCCGGCGGGACAGCTCGACGGTCTCCCCGACGTCCCACCCGCCCGGCGCCCGGTCGGTGGCCGAGAGCCGGACGAACAGGGGCCGGTCCTCCGGCCAGATCTCCCGCACCGCGTCCACGACCTGGACCAGGAACCGGCTGCGTCCCTCCAGGTCGCCGCCGTAGTCGTCGGTGCGGTGGTTGGCCAGCGGAGAGAGGAACTGGTGCAGCAGATAGCCGTGCGCGCCATGGATCTCGGCCACGACGTAGCCGGCGGCGCGGGCCCGGCGCGCGGCATCGGCGAAGGACCGCACCAGGCCGAGGATCTCGTCGGTGCTGAGCTCCTTCGGTGCCGGCCAGTCGCCGAACGGCACCGGGGAGGGGCCGACCGTCTCCCAGCCGCCCCGCTCGATGGAGACGTGGCCATCGCCGACCCAGGGCTGCTCGGTCGAGGCCTTGCGGCCGGCGTGGGCGAGCTGGATGCCCGGCACGGCCCCCTGCCGGCGGACGAAGAAGACGATCCGCTCCCAGGCGTCGGCCTGCTCGTCGGTCCAGATGCCGGCGTCCGCGGGCGATATGCGGCCGCCGGGGGTCACCGCGGTCGCCTCCTGCATGACCAGGCCCGCCCCGCCCCGTGCCAGGCCGCCCAGATGGGCCAGGTGCCAGTCCTCCGGAAAGCCGAGCTCCGAGCTGTACTGGCACATCGGGGCGACCCACACGCGGTTCCGGAACGTCGTGCCGCGCAGCGTCAGCGGCGAGAAGAGGCGGCTCATGGGTCAGCCGGCACAGCTGCGGGGCAGCCGCCGGGAGGCCGGGACGCGAGCGCGTTCGCGGCCGGGTTCGGTGAACTGAGCACGGTCCATGCGCTGCCTCCTCGGCGAGCGGCAGACGCCCGTCTGCTCCGGGACCGGCCCATGCGACACGATGGCGCGTCCCGGCGCCGGAGTCGATCGGTCATGTGACGGATGTCGCCCGGCCCCGGCCGCTCCTAGCGTGGGCGGTCCAGAGGGCCGTGTCCATCAGGTGCTGGAGCCGACAGCCCACCGGAGCGACCGGCCGGGCAGGGGGCGGTCTGGGACGACGGGAGCGGCGCGTTGGTGTGGGTGGATGCCGCCGGCCGGCTCCGATGGGGCCGAGAGCGGGTTTCGTCGTGACCGCCCCGCTGGCGTCCGGGGAACCAGTGCTGGCAGCCGGGGAGGTGCCGGGCTATCTGGGGCCGGTCGCCGCCCTGGTGGTCGCGGCCGCGGTGATCGGTTACCTCACGGCACGGGTGCGCGTGGTGCCGATCGTGGGATTCCTGGTCGCCGGGGTCCTGCTCGGCCCGGCCCAGCTGGGCCTCGTGGAGAACAGCGAGACGGTCCAGGCCGCTGCTGACATCGGGGTCATCCTGCTGCTCTTCACGATCGGCATCGAGTTCTCGATCGAGCGGCTGGCGCAGGTCTGGAACTGGATCCTGGTCGCCGGCGGTCTCCAACTGGTGCTGGCCACCGGCGCCGGCCTGCTCCTGACGCTCGCCCTCGGTGGCGACTGGCGCGACGGGGTCCTCACCGGGTTCCTGATCTCGCTGTCCTCGACGGCCATCGTGCTCACACTGCTGAGGGACCGCCGGGAGACGTCGACCGTGCGGGGCCGTCTGTCGGTGGCCGTGCTCATCAGCCAGGACCTCGCCGTCGTCGGGATGGTGCTCGTCGTCCCGCTGCTGGGTCCGGGCGCCGGGGAGGGCGACAGCGGCTGGGGCTCGCTCGTGCGAGCGGTCCTGACCGCCGTCGTCGTCGTCGCCGCCGTCCTCCTGGTGGCCCGGCGGGTGATGCCCCCGCTGCTCGACATGGTGGCGCGCACCTGCGTTCCCGAGGTCTTCCTGCTCGCGGTGGTCGCCGTCTGCTTCGGCACCGCCTACCTGACCGCGCTGGCCGGCGTGAGCGTCTCCCTGGGCGCCTTCCTCGCCGGCCTGGTCGTCAGCGAGAGCCGCGCGAGCACACATGTCCTCGCCGAGGTGCTGCCGCTGCAGATCATCTTCAGCGCCGTGTTCTTCGTCTCCGTGGGGATGCTGCTCGACCTGGGCTTCGTCCTGGACAACGCCGTCCTGGTGCTCGGTGCGGCGGTCATCCTGCTCGTGATCAAGGCGCTGACCGCCGGTGTGGCCGCCGCGGCCACCCGCGTCCCCGCCCGGACGGCGGCGGCCGCCGGTCTGCTGCTGGCGCAGATCGGCGAGTTCTCCTTCGTCCTGCTCACCGTGGGCACTGCCGCCGGGCTCACCCCGCTGGGTCGCAGCGAGGACGGAACGCAGCTGGTGGTCGCCACGACCGTGCTGCTCATGCTGGGCAGCCCGGCGCTGGCCGCGGCGGCGGCACGGATGGACCTACCGGGTGGTGGACCGGCCGCCGAGGCGGAGGCGGTCGACCCCGACGCCCCCTTCCGCGACCACGTGGTGATCATCGGCTGGGGGCCCACCGCGCTCGACCTCGCCGGGACGCTGCGGCACCGTGGCGTCCCGGTGGTCCTCACCACGCTGAACCCGGACGGCGCGGCCGAGGCCGAGGCCGCCGGCATCCGGGTGGTCCGCGGCGACCCGACGAAGGCCGCCATCCTCCGGGCCGCGGGAGTGCCGACGGCGCGCCTGGTCGTGGTGGCCGAGGACGGCCACGAGCAGGCGTTCCGCGTGATCAGCGCCGCCCGCACGCTCACGTCGGCGCCGATCGTCACCCGGCCCCTGGGTGAGGTGGACGTCGCCCTGTTGGCCGAGGCCGGAGCGGACCACGTCGTGGACCCCCGGCACGTCTCCGGGCAGGTCCTGACGCACGCGGTGCTGACCGCGCTCGGCCACACCGAACCGGCGTCCGCCCCGCACCGGACCGTCGTGGACACCTCGCGGGTGGTCCGCTACCCCTGGCCCGACACCGGCCGGTGCGAGCACGAGGACGCGTCCCGGCCCGTAGTCGCCAGAGCACCCGGCTGCCAGGCCTGTCTGCGGGCCGGCGCGGACTGGGTACACCTGCGCATCTGCCTGGGATGCGGACACGTCGGGTGCTGCGACGACTCCCCGAACCGGCATGCCCGCGAGCACGCCCACGTCGAGGACCACCCGCTCGTGGCCTCCGCCGAACCGGAGGAGACCTGGGGGTACTGCTTCGTCGACGACGTGACCGTGCCGGCCCCGGCCGGAGCCACCCCCGGGCGGGCGTGACACGGGTCCGGCTGCACCGCGCACCCCCGGGCGTGCAGCCCGGGGTCGGGGGGCGAGATCGGCAGGCCTGCCGATGCGCTCCGATCTGCCGGTCGGGTGCGATGGACCGGGATGCGAACTGTCCCGGCTGCTGCCCCAGGAAGCTGACGGCGCCCGGCCCCGGGGGACGGTGCCGGGAACCCCCGAGGAGGCTCTCGTGGTCGATGTCTCGCCCGAACAACGCACTGAGTGGACCAGGCTGGCCGATCGGCTGAGCGCCGAGTACGCAGGCTACGACGCGACCATCGAGGTACTCGCCTCCGATATCGGGGACAACCCGATGGTGGAGCGGATGCCGTTCGACCACGTCACCTACGACCACGAGGACGACGTGCTGGTGGTCGCCGTCGGCGGCAGGGAAGAGCGTCACCCGGTCGTACTGCGCCACCTGATCGACCACCCGCGCGAGCTGCTGGTCGACCAGAACCCTGAGGGCGCCGCACTCAAGGTCACCGACGTCTCCGGGACGACGACTCTGGTCAGCCTGCTCCGACCCCGCGACGGTGCCCAGGGAGCGTGAGCCCCGCCCGTCAGCCGTGCAGGACCAGGTCGGTCTCCGCCGACTCCATCAACCGTTGCAGGTGCAGACCGTGCTCGAGGCCGAGGCCGTGCGGTCGGCCCTCGGCCACGGTGCCCGCGAAGTCGGCCACCATCCGCTGGTAGGCGTCGGGGCCGAGGCCGCCCAGCGCCTCGACGGCCGCCGTCCCCCGGGGGCCGCTGACCTCGACGACGGCGACGTCCGTGCCGCGCGGGCGCCCCCCGTAGAGCGACGCCTCGGAGAACCGCCCCACCGAGTGATCGAGGGACATGCCGACCCAGGTGCGCGGATCTCCGTGCGCGTGCATGCCGACGACAGGTCCCAGCGCGGCCTCCAGGAGGTCGAACAGGTCGGCCGCGTAGGAGCGCACGACCCCGTCGGCCCTTCGCCACGACGGAGTCGGCGCCCCGCCGGCGGGCCCGCCCGCCAGTACCCGGCCCACGCCGCCGACCGGATCGACGTCGGGGGCGTCGGTCGCCAGGAACCGGCGGACGTCGTCGGTGTACCGCCAGGCCAACGCGACCATCGTCGGCACCTTCTGGCGGACGGCGAAGGAGGTCAGCTGCTCGGCGCCGGCGAGATCGCCGCCGATCGGCTTCTCCAGCAACACCGCGCAGCCGTGCCGGATGGCGCTCGTGGCGTACTCCACCTGGACGGGCGGCGGCACGGCGAAGACCACCGCGCTGCATCGCTGCACCAGGTCCTCGAACCGCGCGCACGGCGTTGCCCCGTGACGCTCGGCGAGCCGCCGCACGGGTTCGGCCGCACGCGCCCAGACCGCCACGAAATCCACCTCGGGGCAGGCCTCCAGCGCCGGGGCGTACACCCCGGCCGCTCGGGTGCCTGCGCCGACCAGACCGACGGGGATCACGTCTCCACGGTAGAGCCCGGCAGCCGCGCCGTCGCCGCCTCCCGGGCGAAATGGGCAGCACTGCCGATGGCGCCGAAGGCGGTCACTGAGTGTGATCGACACAGGTTCCCTGGCCCCCGAGCAACGGGGCGGCGCGTCGCTCTCATCCCGCGCCGGGGGACCCGCCCAGGGATCGATGAGCAGCACAGGAACGAGCCGGAGGGGGCTCATGGCGGGCATACCCGAAGTGAAGCGGTTCTTCCGCGAGGCCGGGGACGTCGACATCGACAGATCGGACGTCGACCGCTTCCGGGCGTTCGTGGACGGGAAGATCGACGACCTCGCGATCGCCGCGCGCGACAGCGCCCGCTGGAACGGCCGGGACGTCATCGCCCGGCAGGACCTGCCGATCACGAAGGGCCTGCAGGAGCGCATGCGCGAGTTCGGCACGCTCGAGTCGGCCGGCGACCTGCGCGACTGGATCGGTGGGACGTTGCGCCGTCCCCCGGACGAGGTCACGTTCGACGAGGAGACCGAGGTCGTCCTCACCGAGGTGTTCGGCGGTCTCGCGGTGGCGCTGGCCAGGTCCTTCCGGATCGTCGACCCGGAGGCGGGCAACCCGGACACCGGGCACTGGGAGCGCTCGCTCGCCTTCTTCCAGCTGTTGCTCTGAGCGCCGTCACCGATGCCGCCGCGCGCCGACGGACGGCGGCGGCCAGGCCAACTGGTCGCCGAGGCCGCGGGCGACACCGCCCGTACGACCTCGCCCGACCGAGGAGAACCCAGATGCGCCGGAAGCTCGCCCCCGCGGCCGTGGTCCTGGTGCTGGCCCTCACGGCCTGTGCGTCCGGTGATGACGCTGACCAGGGGGAGGACGCCGCCACCCGCCCGCAGGCCGAGGAGTCGCAGCCGACCAGCGTGGGGGAGGTGTCCACGGAGCTGACCGATCCCGAGGGCAGCGTCGTGGGAACCGCGACCTTCACCGACACCCCGAGCGGGATCGAGGTGCGCGTCGAGGTGAACGGACTGCCCCCGGGGTTCCACGGTGTGCAGCTGCACGAGGTCGGTCTCTGCGAAGCGGACAGCGCCGACCCGGACGAGCCATCCCGGACCGGGGACTTCCTCTCCGCGGGACCCGATCTCGGCAGCGCCGAGGCACCGCACGGCCGGCATGCCGGCGACCTGCCGCCCCTGCTGGTGATCGAGCGAGGCGTCGGCGCGGGCAGCTCACTGGTGGCCGTGCCGAAGGTCGAGGACCTCCTCGACGGCGACGGAACGGCGCTGATCGTCGACGAGGCGCCGGACAACCTGGGGCACATTCCCTCGCGCTACGCCCCCGAGGGACCGGACGCCGAGACCCGGAGCGGCGGGGACGCCGGCGACCGGATCGTCTGCGGCGCGATCGGGTCCTGACCCCGGCCGGTGGTCAGCGCGGCTCGCCCGGGCGCTGGAGCAGCTGCTCGCGCCGGCGTTCGAGAACCGCGATGAGGGCCTCCTGCTCCTCCGCCTCGGTGATCAGCAGCGATCGCTCCGCAGGATCGGTGGGCTCGGTGCTGCGCTCGCCGATCTGGCGCCGCAACTCGGCCGCGGTCGTGCGGAGGCGGGCCAGCTCCTCCTCCACCAGCGCGAGCTCCTCTCGCGGCTGTGCGGCGGACTGGTCGGCGCCCATCGTCACCCCCGTTGGCCGGGCCTGTCCTGCTCCGTGTGGCCGTGCTCGTCGTAGTGGCCCTCGTGGCCGGCGTGCCGGTGCCCGTCGTGGACGTAGTCGACGTGGTCTCCGTGCTGCACGGTCTCGTGGCCGCAGCCCTGGCCGTGGATGTGCTCGTGGTCGGCGGACCGGTGGTGGTTGCAGGCGGCCGCAGTGGTCACGCGGCGTCGCCTCCTCTGGAAGCGCTGCGGCGGTGGCCGGCCGGAGTGCCGCAGCGACGAGGGCGAGGAGCGGGCGGGGGCTCACCCGGATCGGCCGTCACCGACGCTACGCCGATGCGGAGCCGGGCGCACGGCCGGTCGGAGGCTGCTTCCCGCGGATGCGTGCGGGGGCCTTCACGATCCGCCGGAGGCGCCCGAGGGGCGATCGCGTTGCCCGTCATCGAGCAGGACGGTCAGCGGCGGTGGAGAGCCGGTTCAGCCCCGGTCGGGGTGCGGCTCGCGCAGGGGTTCGGCGATGCGCTGGTGCGTGCGGTCGCGGGCCCGGGCGGCGTGCTCGGAGGGGGGCAGTTCCTCCTTGACCGCCACTGACCGGAGCACCTCTGCGCGGCTGCGGTACTCGACCGGGGGGATGGCCCGGAGGATGCGGACCACCGCGTGGGGTGCGTCCGCCTCCTCGGCGGCGGCGACCAGCACATCCTTGCCGGCGGGGTAGTCGACGTCCTTCAGGTATCGCAGGACGTCCTCAGGAGTCCGCGGTTCGGTCACGGTGGTCGCCTTCCAGGTGGTGGTCGTCGGTGACGGACGCACGCGGCCGGCTCAACCGTGGGACCCGACCGCGGCTATCGCCGCGTCGATCCGCCGGGCCAGCTCGAGGTCCATGTCGGTCACGCGGTCGAGCGAATGCGTCCAGACCTCGAAGGTGATCGTGTCCTGGAGTTGCTCGACGCGCGCGTCGTGGGTCATGTCCTGCTCGGCGCGGGCGACGGCATCGCGCAGCGGCCGGTGGCGGTCGGGCGGCAGCACGACGGTGCGCCGCAGCCGCTTCTCATCGCCCTCCCACCCCTCGAGGGCGGCGAGCGCCCGGTCGATCTCGTCCTGTCCGAGCAGTCGCGGAGTCAGCCCCGTCGGCTCCCCGGAAGCGCGGCGCGGCACCCCGTGGTCGATCGGCGAGAACAGGTCCTCGCCGTCCGGCAGCCGTCGCGCGAGGACACCGGCCACCTCCGGCTCATCCTCGGCCAGCGTCGACAGAACCGCCTGGGTGTAGAAGCGGGCCCGCACTGCCGGGCATCCGGACCGGGCGCTCACCGCCGCGACCAGGTCGGCACCGCTGTGGGGGTGCATGCCCGGCCCGCGGATCTCGGCAGCGCCGCGGAGGGACCCGGGCAGGATCGCCGCCAGCCGGTCACGGTCGGGCTCCTCCAGCGAGGCGGCCACCGCTGCGATGACCGCCTCCACCGCCCGCCGGGCCTCGGCGGTGTCTGCCACGCCCGCCCGATCTCCCGCCGCCTCGACGAACGTCGCGTACTGGATCACCGGATCCCCTCCCGACTGGTGCCGTCCTGCCGTTCCGTCGTGGCCACCCCACAGGCGACGCCGGGTTCAGGCCATGGGCCCGACCAGCTCCCGGTACTCCTGCGGCAGCTGCGAGAGGACGTCGTCGAACTCCCCGGGGGTGACCGCCTCCCGCACCGTGATCAGGACGGCGACGGCGCCGGTCCGGGCCTCTTCCGCCCCGACATCGCCGCGTTCGGCCACCCGACGCAGGAACTCGTCCACGTCGAACGCCTCCGCTTCCTCGCGCGGGGGACGCAGGTCGTCCTTGAGCGGACCGGGCAGCTGCGAGGCGAGGTCCTGGGCCTCACCGCCGCTGATCCGGTCGGCCAGGGTCCGCAGCGTGGCGTGCTCGATCCGCTCGGCCGTCTCCTCGGGCAGGCCGGCACGATCGGCCGTCGTCCGCGTGAACGTCGCGTAGTCCATCGTCGCTCCCGGAGGCGCCGCGAGGCGCCGGTCGTTGGGATTTCGTCGTGGGTCCGTGGCCCCGACGCTAGGAGCGTGGACGGCGCGTGGGCATCGGTCGATCGACCGATCCGACGTGCGGTGCGGTGCGCTGCACGGCGGCGGCGTCAGCGACCGGTTGCTCCGTCGGGAACAGATCGGCCACCCGGCCGGCCTCGGCACCGCTGCAGATAGCTGGTGAGGAACGCCCGGCCGGCGGGGCCGCGCGGGCCGCCGGGCCCGGTCACGACGCCCAGCTCCCAGAGCGGGGCGTCGGCCAGGGTGGCCACGCCGATGCCGGGGAACGTCGCGCGGTCGATGCACCCGAGGGGGGCGTAGGCGAGGCCTACCCCGCGCTGGACGAGGACGAGCACGGAGGACAGGTCGGTGACGTCGAGGCCGACGCGGCGCGGCAGCCCGCGCTCCTCCATCATCTGGTCGAAGAGCTCCCTGGCCCACCACCCGCGGGGCAGGTCGATGACGAACTCGTCGAGCAGTTCCCGGGGGTCGACGGCATCAGCCCCGGCCAGTCGGTGACCCGCAGGGCAAGCCACGGCCAGCGGCGTGCCGGCGAGCAGCTCGAACCGCAGACCCGGGGGCGCGCCCGGCGGGAGGGGAGCGACGGCGAAGTCGACCTCGCCCTCGGCGACCAGCCTCGCGGCCTGGCGCGCGGACGTGGGGCGCATGTGCAGATCCACGCCGGGGTGCTCGTCGCGGAACCAGCGGATCGTCTCGCCCAGCTCCATACCGCGGGGCAGGGCGACGGCTGCCACGGTGACCGAGCCACGCAGCAGTCCCTCGACCGCGGCGACGGCGTTCCGGGCTCGTTCGGCCTCCGCCAACACGGTCCGGGCGTGACCGAGGAAGGCCTGCCCGGCCTCGGTGAGGTCGGCTCCGCGCGAACCACGGGTGAACAGCTGCGTGCCGAGCCCGCGCTCCAGGCCGAGCAGCGACGCCGACAGGCTCGACTGCACCATGTAGAGCCGGGATGCGGCGCGGGTGAACGAGCCCTCCTCCGCCACGGCGAGGAAGTACTCGAGCTGTCTCAGTTCCACGGCTGGAGGGGACGGCCCAGGTGCCGGAGCAGCACAGTGGGCGACCTTTCCGAGCAACGACCGGCACGATGCGTGACCGGCGGCCGCGGTCGACCGGCGGGCGCGGGCCGCGCAGCGTGCTCGCCAGGGGTCGGTCCGCCGGTCACACCTCGAGGATCGTCGTCTCGACGGTCCGTGCACATGGACGGAGTGTCACGGTGTACCGGACGGAGTGTCCGTTCCTCGCAGCAGGTGGATCAGCTCCTGCTGCGACCCCAGTCCGAACTTGCGGAACACGCTGGAGAGATGGTTGCGCACGGTGCTGGGGCTCAGGAACAGCGCCCGGGCGATGGCCGGGACGCGGTCGCCGTCCAGCAGCCGAAGCGTGATCTCCAGCTCCCGGGAGGAGAGGCGGCCCAGGGCGGCGTCCGTGGGCAGGGTCGCGGCCGTCCTCGACGCGGTCGCCGACCGCAGGACGTGGTCGAAGTGCCACAACGTCTGCTGCATACCGGCCGCGGACGTCAGCGCGTCCGTGGATTCCTCGTCCAGCAGCGCGAACGCGAAGCCCGGCAGGGGCCGCATCGGCAACAGCAGAAGTTGGCAGCGGTTCGCGCGGAGTCCGAACAGCTGGACCTGCACCCGCAGGCTGCTACCCAGGCCGGTGTCCACGCTTCGCGCCAGCGCCCGCAACAGCGGACCCACGTCCCCTCCGTCGACGGTCCGGAACAAGGACTGGCCGACGACGTGGGCGGGTGGCAGGTCGACGAGATCGGCGGCGTCCGGGCTGATCCGGTCGATGACGAGGTGTGCGTCGGTCGAGCCGACGACGGCCTCCGCCGCCGGGCCCTCCGGTCGCCGCAATGCCTCGGCCGGGGTGACGGCGTCCGGCAGGAGCTTCACCAGTGCGAATCGGCGTCCCTCCGCTCCGTCGACGGCGCGTATCCACACGGTCATCCGGACCGCCCGGCCTCCCCGTCGGACGCTGCGCCGCGCCTCGTACCCGTCGAGGAGGCCGGCCGCTACCTGGTCGAGCGGGTCGGTCGACGGGTCCGCCGTGAAGTCCTCGAAGCGCTTTCCGACCACCTGATCGCCGTCGGGACACAACAGGTGCTCGGCCACGGGGCTCGCGGCGAGGATCTGCCCGGATGGCAGGGCCAGGAGCACCGTCGGCAAGGGGCAGCGGGCCACGACGTCGAGCACGTCCGACGGCGGGCCGTCTGCTGCCGCCGCCGGGCGTCGGTCAGGTTCTCCACGCACGGCAACCACCCCGGGACGACCGTAGCGCCGGTCGGCTGCCGGCCTGCGTCGGTAGGCCTGCCGATACCGCCACCCACATGCCGGGCACCACGCCGGCCTCGGTGACCTTGCACCCCGACTGCACCGACTACGCGCCGACGACCCGGGGGAGGAGGGGCCGCGCCGGTGACGTCATCCGCTCCGTCACCGGGGTTCGTCGCGGGTGGGCCGGCCCTCCTCTGGGGAGCCCCCCGGCCCGACGGCCGGAGCCGCGCCCCCGAGTTCCTTGCTCACCGTCGGATCGGCGTCCTCGGGCCGCGGCACGCGGGGGTCGTCGGGGGGCCGGATGGCCCGTGGATCGGCACCAGCCTGGGAGTCCTCCTGCGGAGGATCGGTCTCGCTGTCCATGCCGCGGGGTTACCCGGGCCGCCGTCCGGAATCCGGGCCGCCACCCGAGATCGGCAGCCCTGCCCATGCCCTCCGCCGCCACCTTGCCCGCCTCCGACGGCTGAGTGGCGGTGCGGGCGGTCAGGGCTTCAGGACCACCTTCTCGCAGCCGTCCTCCTTGTTCTTGAAGATGTCGTAGCCGCGCCTCGCCTCCGCCAGTGGCAGGCGGTGCGTGATCACGCGCATCGGGTCGAGCTCGCCCCGCTCGATCCGGTCCAGCAGTGGGCGCATGTACCGCTGGACGTGGCACTGGCCGGTGCGCAGGGTGAGTGACCGGTTCATCCAGGCGCCGGCGGGGAACTTGTCGATCAGCCCGCCGTAGACGCCGATGACGGAGACGACGCCCCCGCTTCGGCAGGAGAGGATCGCCTGGCGCAGGGCGTGCGGCCGGTCGGTTTCCGACCTGACGGCCTGCTTGAGCCGGTCGTAGAGCTGGACGTGGGCGGCCCCGTCGGTGGCCTCCATGCCGACGGCGTCGATGCACTTGTCCGGTCCGCGTCCACCGGTCAGCTCCAGCAGGGCCGAGCGGACGTCGGTGTCGGAGTAGTCGACGGTCCGGTAGCCCTGGGAGGCGGCCATGTCGAGTCGGTAGCCGACGTCGTCGATGGCGATCACCATGGCCGCGCCGAGCACCCGTGCGGAGTCCATGGCGAACTGGCCCACGGGACCGGCGCCCCAGACGGCGACGACGTCGCCGTCGGTGATGTCGCACATCTCCGCACCCATGTAGCCGGTGGGCAGGATGTCGGAGAGGAAGAGCACCTGCTCGTCGGGGAGGTCGCTCTCGATGCGGAGCGGGCCCACGTCGGCGAACGGCACCCGGGCGTACTCGGCCTGCCCGCCGGCGAAGCCGCCGGTGAGGTGCGAGTAGCCGAAGATCCCGGCGACGGGGTGCCCGAACATCTTCTCGGCGACGCCCGCGTTCGGGTTGGTGTTCTCGCAGCAGGAGTACAGCTCGGCCTGGCAGGCGAGGCAGGCGCCGCAGGCGATCGGGAAGGGGACGACGACGCGGTCGCCCACTCGCAGCCTCGACCCGTCGACCCCGCGGCCGACCTCCACGACCTCGCCCATGAACTCGTGGCCCAGCACGTCGCCCTTCTCCATCGTGGGCACGTAGCCGTCGACCAGGTGCAGATCCGAGCCGCAGATCGCCGTCGACGTGATCTTGACGATGGCGTCGCGGCTGTTGAGGATCGTCGGGTCGGGGACGTCCTGGACCTCGACCTTGTTCGTGCCGACGAAGCAGTTGGCCTTCATGCCCGGACCTCCGTGCGACCCCGGAGCTCCTGCAGCTCCTCCTCGCTCAGCGGCCGTGCCGGGCGCTGCGGGAACTCCTTGCGGGCCCGCTTGCCCCAGGGCGCGCCCTCGGAGCGCACCACCTCGCCGGTCTCCATCACCTGCTTGAGGCGCCGCAGGTCGTCGTCGAGCACCTGGGACGGGTCGTCGCCGAAGTACCTGGCCACCGCCCGGCCCAGCGGGCCCGCGGGCATGTCGTAGCGCAGCGTGACGCGCACCTCGGTGCCCCGCCGGCCCGGTGCGGGCACGAGGACCACCTCCCCGGAGGTGTGGACGTCGGCGCCCTCGACGGAGGCCCAGGCGATGCGCTCCGCGGCGACGTCGGTCGTGGTCACGACGTCCCATTCGAGGACGGTGTCGAACGGTGCGCTGGCCCTCCAGCGGCTGGAACGCGGGCCGGTCACCCGCACCTCGTCCAGATGGGCGATGAACGCGACCAGGTTCTCCAGCCGGTGCCAGAAGTCGAACACCTCCTGCGGTGGCTTGTTGACGGTCGTCGTCGAGGTCAGCTCCATGGGCGTGCTCCTGAGGGAAGGGTGTGCAAGCGCCTCCAGCCAAGCCCGCCGGCGGGGTGACCTCCATCGGCAGGACAACCGATAGTGCCCCTCCTAGGCGCGCCGCTCCGGAGTCACGGGGCGCCTCGGTGGCCCACCGTCGGCGCCGGTGCCGACCTCGACCATCCCGCGGCCGAACGCGTCGACCCGGCCCCACCGTCCGGGGATGTCGAGGAGCTCGATGCGCCCGATGCCGACCGGCAGTGCCGGCTCGACCACGAGGTGTTCCCCGTGCGGCTCCAGGCCCAGCATCGTGCGCAGGTACAGCAGCGGCGCGCCGGTGGACCACGCCTGGGGGCTGCAGGCCGTGGGGAACTCGACGGGGTACTTCGTCAGCGTGCGCTCGTAGCCGCCGAACGCCTCGGGCAGGCGGCCGTGGTAGAAGTCCGCGGCCTCCAGGTTTCCCGCCGCGATCCGGGCGGCCTCGACGGAGAAGCCGTACCGGCGCAGCCCCCAGGCGATGAAGGAGTTGTCGAACGGCCACACCGTGCCGTTGTGGTAGCCGATCGGGTTGTACCGGGTCTCGCCCTCGGCCAGGGTGCGCACCCCCCAGCCGGAGAACAGGCGAGGGCCGAGCAGGTGGCCGGCGACCGCCTGAGCCCGGTCGACGTCGACGATGCCGCTCCACAGCAGGTGGCCGATGTTGGACGACAGGGCGTCCACCTGGGCGCCGTCGGCGTCGAGGGCGAGCGCGTAGTACTGCCCGTCCTCGATCCAGAAGTCGCGGTTGAACCGGGTCTTGAGGTCGGCCGCCGCCCGCTCCAGGTCGTCGGCATACGCGGGGTCGTCCCAGAACTCGCGCGCGAGGCGCGCGCCGCGCATCTTGGCGTCGTAGGCGTACCCCTGCAGCTCGCAGGTGGCTCGGGGGAATCCGGGCAGCCGTCCGTCGCGGTAGGAGATCCCGTCCCAGGAGTCCTTCCAGCACTGGTTCTCCAGGCCGGTCTCCTCGTTGCGCCGCTGGTAGGCGATGTAGCCGAGACCCAGCAGGTCCGCGTAGTCGTCGATCCAGCGCAGCGCCGCGCGCAGCTCCTGCTCGTACTCGCGCACCAGCCCGGCGTCCCCCGTCCACCTCTCGTACTCGTCCATCAGGACGACGTACAGCGGCGTGGCGTCGGCGGTGCCGTAGTACGGCGTGTGCGGGCGCTCCTGGAACGCGCTCAGCTCGCCGTAGCGCACCTCGTGCAGGATGCGGCCGGGGTCCTCGTCGCGGAAGTCGTCGACGCGATTCCCCTGCCAGTCGCCCAGTACGCGCAGCGTCGTGGTCGCCAGCTCCGGGGCGAAGGGGAGGGCCTGCAGGCTCGTGAAGATGCTGTCGCGGCCGAACACCGTCATGAACCACGGCAGGCCTGCCGCGGGAAGGCTGTGCGGACCCGCGATGATCGGTGAGAACCGCAGCGCCGCGAGGTCGATCAGGCTCCGCCGGTAGGTCGCGACGAGCGAATCCGAGTCGCACGTCAGGCGCGGGGCCCGGGCGACCCAGCGGTCGAGGTTCTCGAGCATCTCCCCACGCACGTCCTCCGCGGCCGTCGTCGACCTGAGGGGGCGTTCACCGGGTCCCAGGACCACCGCGCGGATGGTCAGCTCGGTGCTCCAGGAGCCGTGCGGCTCGATGTGGACGGTGAACGTCAACCCGTGTTCGTCGACCTCGGCCGGCTGGGTCGAGGCCACCGTCGTGCTGCGGTGGAACGTCTCCCGCCGGTAGCTCAGCACCAGTTGCCCGGCCACCGCCGCGACGGAGTGCGATCCCTTCTTCTGGAGGGCGTCCTTGACCTCGAACAGGTCTGCGAAGTCGGCTGCCGCCTCGATCCGCACCGTCAGCTCGACCGGCTCGACGTCGTGGTTGAACACGGTGAGCTGCTCGATGAAGCCGTCGGCGACCGCCCGCTGGCGGATGACCGTGGTCTTCGCGTCGACGTAGACGGTGCCGGTACCCGGGACGAGGAAGAACCGGGCCTCGAAGTACTGCAGGTCGTCGGTGGAGAGAGCGGTCAGCCGCTCTCCGTCGACCGTCAGCACCCACCGCGACAGGAACCGGGTGTCGTAGGCGAACAGCCCGGTCGGGTCGGTGGGCGAGGCGTCGATGTCGCCCCGCCTGTCGCAGACCACGAACGTGCTGCCGTTGAGGATCCGGACGACGTCCTCGGTCACGAGGACCCCGCTCCCGCCGCGGCGACGGCGCGCCCCTCCGAGGCGCCCGGCGTGCGCGGCAACAGCCGCTGGGCCAGCACCATCAACTCGAAGTTCCCGTCGACCGCAGCCGCGCCCCGGATCAGCGCTGCGAGCGCGCTGGTCCGGCCGGTCACGACGTCGTCGCAGACCGCGCGCTCCGCGACGATCACGCAATCGGCGGGCTCGTCGCTCTCGGTCACCCGGACATCGCCGTGGTCGATCCGGACCAGCCGGTGCTCGATCCTCTCGCCGTCGAGGATGTCCCAGCGCACGGTCGCGCTGAGCCGCCGGAGCATCGGTTCGTGGCCGCGGCGTGCCAGTTCCGTGAAGAAGTCGTCGGTCGCCGTCATGGAGAAGTCCCTTGCGCCCGGGAGTGGGTGGGCGGCCGGCACCGTCGCGGCCGCGTCGGCACCCGCGTCTCCTCCGCGGGTCGACGGGCCCAACCTACCGTCGCCGCGGGTGCGGCGTCCCGGTCACGGCCCGCTCAACCGCGTTGCGGTGCTCAATCGGTCGGCTGACCGATGTGCCGCCGGAGCAACTCCTCCTAGGGTCGGGCCAGGCGGCGGCGGCCGCCGGGCGCTGGCACCGCCAGCCGCGTGCGACCCACCATCCAGGGAGAGCACATGACGTCTCCGACCCCGACGATGACCGACGAGTTCACCACCACCGAGCCGGAGGCGGCGCACCACTGGCTGCAGGCGGTCTACTCCGGCTACACGCCCGAGGAGACGAACAGCCGCCGCGGCTTCCGGTTCCGGGCAGCCCGCACCGCGGTCGGCGACGGCAGCGTCGCGGAGCTGCAGTACTCGACGAGCGCGGACAACAACGTGAGCCTCGACTCCGTCCTGCTCGTCCTGCAGCCGCTCGACGGCCACATGCTGGTGCGGTTGGGCCGCGACGAGGAGGCGGTTCCGACAGGCGAGTCCGTGCTCCTCCCCGCCCACCAGACGGTGAGCGCGCTGTGGGACGACGCGCACGTCGGCTGCCTCTGCCTCCGGGCCGCCGACGTCGAGCGGGTCGCCGTCGAGAGAACCGGGATGGACACCCTCACGCTGCGGTTCACCGGGGTGCGGCCGATGTCGTCGGGCCGCGCCGCCCGGTGGAACGACGGGGTCCGCGCCCTCATCCGCACGGCGATGGACCACCCCGAGATCACCGCGAACCCCGTGATCGCCGGTCGGTGGACCAACCTGCTCGCCGCGGCGCTGCTCGACACGTTCCCGAGCACCACTCTGGCCAGCCACCCGCGCATCCCGCCCGGCTATTCAGCCCCGGCTGTGGTCCGCCGGGCCGTCGACCACATCGATGCGAACGCCGATCACGAGCTCACCCTCAGCGAGATCGCGACCGCCTCGGGGACCCGGCCGCGGAGCCTGCAGGCAGCCTTCCTGGTGCACGACGACACGACGCCGATGGGCTACGCGCGGCGGGTGCGCATGGACCGTGCCCACCGGGCCCTCCAGGCAGCCGATCCTGAGCGGGAGACCGTGCCGGAGATCGCGGCGCGGTGGGGTTTCCCGAACCCGCACCGCTTCGCAGCGGAGTACGAGCAGGTCCACGGGCAGCCACCCGGTGCGGTCCTCCGGAGCTGATCCGGCAGCGGCCACACGGCCGGTGGCTCAGTCCAGCGCGATGGTGGCGTGGGGCGGCAGCGGGTCCGTGCCGGTGTGCGTGGACAGGTTCCGCCCTGGCAGCCCGTACAGGTGCAGGGCCCGGGCCCCGTCCGGCAGGGGCCCGCCGAAGGTGGAGCTGAAGATCATCCGCCCGAACGGTCCGCCGCCGCTGCCGCCGCCCTGCCGGAAGGGATGGAAGCCGCCGAGGTCGTCGCGCAGGCCGAGCCGTCCGTTGGAGTGCTTCGCCCGGGCGCCCAGACCGGGCTCCACGGTCAGCACGGTGATGGAGTCCGGCCAGCCAACGACGGCCAGGACCAGGAGCGGTCCCACCCCCGGGACGGTCACCGTCTGCGCCGGCACGGCCAATCGCCGGACGTCCGTTCCGTTGGCGAGCCACCTCTCGATGTCGTCACCCAGTCCCGTGCTCTCCATGCATCTCACGGTAGCCAGCCGAACACGATCCGTGCCGGTCTCGGCATGGGCGCGGGGCCTCGGGCCCGGGCGCACCCAGGGATCGGGAGGTCTGCCGATGTCCGGGGAGGCGCTCACCCGCTGTCATCCATGCAGGTGCCCGGGCCGCTCCGCCGGAGCACGGGGGAGCGGTCGTCGTCCGTGGTGCCGAGATCCATGACCAGACGTGTTGTTGCCCACACGTCGGCCGGCGGCTGAGGGGCCGGCCGAGGCGCTCCCGGGCATCGGCCTGGTCAGCGTCGAGAACAGGCGGCTCGTGGGTCAGCCGGTCGCGAGTCGGCGGTACTCCGCAGGGAGCAGGGACAGGGCATGGTCCAGGTGCGCGGAGTCCGTCGACTCGCGCAGCACGGAGAGCACCGCGCCCATCCCGCGCTGCACCTCCTCCTCCGTGAGGCCGGTCCGGCCGCTGACTTCCCGGACGACGTCGTGCAGAGGCTTGGGCCGCGACGCCTCGTGGTGGTGGGGCAGGTGCCGCGCGAGTCCGTCCGGCAGCGCCCCCGCCAGCCGGTCGAGCTCGCCGCCGGCGATCTGTCCGGCGATCGCCTCGAGGGTCGCGCGGGTGAGATCCGCGGCCTCCGACTTGGACAGCGCGGAGCGCTCGGCGACGGTCGCGTAGACGGTCTTCTCGTCCATCGGCTCAGTTCCTCTCGTCCAGCGGCAATGCGGTGTGCTCGGGAAGCAGTGGGGCCGGCGCGTCGTCGAACCCGCTGTCCGGCCGACTCACGAGCTCGATGAACTGCTGACGGTCCATGCGGTGCCCCTCGAGGAGCGGCGGATGCCCGTCTGCTCCGGGACCGGCCGACGCAGGTCTCCCGTACCCGTCGAGAACACGGATGAACTGTGTGGGCCCGGCCGGTGTGGCGCCCCGGCGTCCTGGGCAGAACCGCGAAGTGGTCACTCTCGAGGCCGAGCCCACTCCCGTCCGTCCCGCCCGTCAGGGGCGAGGGCCGGTCTGGGATGACGGTTCCGGCGAGCTGATCTGGGTGGACGACCCCGGCATGGTCCGATGGGCACGGGTCGGGCCGGCGGGTGAGGTGAGCGACCTGGCGGCGCGGCCGGTCGGCGAACCGGTGGGCGCCGTCGCCCTCACGACGGCTCCGGGATTGCTGGTGGCGGCCGGGAGTGGCTTCCGCCGGTTGACCCCGGACGGGGAGGTCGGCGTCCTGCTCGACCTCGACGGGCCGGGCCGGATGTGCTGCGGCGCGTGTGATCGGGCCGGCCGGTTCCTCGCCGGCGTGACCGGCCTGCCCGAGGCACGTGGGGTGGGAGCCGTGTACCGGGTCGACATCGACGGGGTGGTGAGCATCACGCTGACCGATCTCGAGGAGCCGGCCGGGATCGCCTGGTCGCCGGTCGACGACGTCCTGTACCTCGCCGACTCCGGCGCGCGCACGGTGATGGCCTACGACTACGACGCGGATCTCGGGACGGCGGACCGGCCGCGGGTCCTGCTCGACTTCCCGATGGACGAGCCCGCCATCCCCTCCGGGCTGACCGTCGACCGGGCAGGGCACCTCTGGGTCTCGCTGACCGGGGGCGGGCAGGTGCGCAGGTACAGCGCCCTGGGGCGGCCGGAGGAGGTGGTGCGCGTGCCGGTGACGCAGCCGTCCGGGTGCACCTTTGTGGGTCGCGCCCTGGATGTCCTGGCCGTGACGACGGCGGTCGAGGGGCTGTCGGACGTGGACCGCGCGGTCCAGCCCGATGCCGGCCGCCTCTTCACCGTGCACGTGCCTGACGTGACCGGCCGGGGCGCGTTCCGTTACCGGGGTCCCCTCCGCGGCCTGACCGCAGCGTGACCCCGGGCCGGAACGGTCACGGGAGCCCGACATCGCAGGGGTTCCCACCGTGCAGGAACCCGTTCCGGAAGGCGCGGAGCAGTTCGAATCCGGTGGCGTCGACGTTCGGGAACACGCTGTCCGAGCGCCCGTAGGTCAGCAGGAAGATCACGGCCTCGTCGATGTCCCCGGGGCTGATCCGGATGTCCGCCGAGTCGGCGAAGGTGCCGTCGAAGACCTGGGCCGCGTACCAACCGGTGAGGCACACCGCCGAGCGGGTGGCGTCCTCGTCATCGATCGACAGCCCGAGGCCCGAGCGGGCGGCGAGCGAGTAGGGGACGGAGATGGCGGTGGCCACCGCAAAGTCCCCCAGCTGCTCGTACGCGGGCCGGACCAGATCGGTCTCGTCGTAGTACACCGTCGAGTCGGCCTCGCAATAGGTGAGGTCGAGGTCCTCGACGTCCCGATCACCGCACGGCGGCGGGCGCCGGTCGAAGGGACGGATCGCCGGCTCGTCGAACTCCCGACCGAACGCCCGCGGGAACACCTCGCGCCAGAACGGGGGCAGGGTGGCATCGACGATCTGGAGGGTCTCGCCGTAGGAAGCGTTGCCGCGGTTGGCCAGCTCGTCCTGGTCGAAGGTCTCTGCGGTGAAGAGCCGGTCGGGACCGAAGTCGTCCCGGCAGGAGGCGACGCCCTCGTCGTGACCTTGGGAGAACGCCGAGACCCGGTCGAAGTACGAGCCGTGGGCCTGGCTGTTGTCCGGGTCGCTGCCCACGGCGTCACGGAGCTGGAGATAGCCGCGCAGGACGCCGTCGAGGTTCCGCTCGTCGACCGCCACGTGCCGCGCCTCGCCCTCGTTGACCCAGGCCGTCCAGGCTCCGGCGAAGCAGTCGGCCTGCGTCTCGTCCTGGATGCCCCGGCCGCCGGCCGCGAAGCCGACACGCCCCTGGACCGCATGGCCGAACTCGTGGGCCAGCACGACGGCGGGCAGCGACTCCCCGTAGGTGTCGGCAAGATCCTCCAACAGCGTCCGGTCGTAGGCGATGGCGTCGCAGCGGGGGTTGTAGAGGGCGTTCCCGGCCGCTGCTGCCGGGTCCATCGGCTGGTCCGGGCAGCCGATGCCGCTGGGTGGATACCTGTCTGCGTCCGGGGCGGAGCTGTCGACGGCGAAGTAGCCGCCGGCCAGAGGGCGGAACTCCTCGCCGTAGAAGCGCGGCAACGCCTCGGCCCAGAAGGCCTCGAGGTCGGCGATCGCGTTGCGTACCAGCCGATCGATCGGGGAGTCGGTCGCGCCCACGATGGGCAGCTGCTCGGCCGACACGTCGACGAGTTGCCGGGGACCGCCGGGGGACCGGTCGGGCGCCGCCCCGGAGCACGCGGTCAGGAACACGATGGCCACCCCGGTCGCCGCCAGGTCGCGACGCAGGGGCCGTGTCATCGGTCGGCCGTCCCGAGCAGCCGGAGCCGCGGGCTCTCTTGGCGGGTCATCCCATGCCCATCCACGCCTTCGGCCGGTGCAGCCCGGTGCGATCGATTCCCGCAGGCCCGCACGGTGACGGTTGGGCATCGGAGGCCTGCCAGGGCTCATGGCACCGCGGCCGGCGTCGGTCCGTCCATCGGCAGCACTGCCCATCCCGCCCGCGGCACGCACCCGCGGCACTGCTCCGGGTCCCCGCACGCCCGAGCCATCGGCAGATCGACCGATTGCTGTCGTCGAGGGGGACGGCCAGCGTTGACGGCACCGAGCGGCTGGACCCTCGACGGGCCACCGCGCCATCGGCGGATCTCCGTTGACCAACCGGGAGAGACGAGCACGTGACCCTGATGCCTTCGCACCGGCCCTGGAGGCCGCAGCCGCGGCCACCGAGCATTCCCCGCCCGAACAATCGGAGTGAGTGATGACC
The DNA here is from genome assembly GCA_041640835.1 of Blastococcus sp. Classification (GTDB taxonomy): domain Bacteria; phylum Actinomycetota; class Actinomycetes; order Mycobacteriales; family Geodermatophilaceae; genus Blastococcus. The sequence continues at coordinate 25,141 of JBEPZM010000003.1, read as the reverse complement.
TCGTCAGCTCGACACGACGCGGAGCCGACCGGCCCGCGAGGGGGTACGGCGGTCCATCCCTGGTCCCCCGGAAGCCCCAGCGCCGCCACCCGCTCGGCCCGGCGGACCGTCGCCTCGTTCACCAGCTACGCCGACGCCGAGCGGGCGGTCGACCGGCTGGCCGACCTCGACTTCCCGATCGAGCGGGTGGCCATCGTCGGCCAGAACCTGGAGACCGTCGAACAGGTGACCGGCAAGCTGGACTACCCCAAAGCGGCCTGGCGGGGTGCGGTGAGCGGTGCCGTCCCGGGCGCGCTGCTCGGCTGGATCTTCGGTCTCTTCGACTGGGCCGATCCGCTGGTGAGCGCGATTCTGCTCGCGCTCTACGGCCTGCTCATCGGGGCGGTGATCGGAGCGATCATCGGGGCGATCCTCTACGCGCTCCAGGGTGGCCGTCGGGACTTCGCGTCGGTGACCGTGATGCGTCCCCGCAGCTACGAGCTGGTCGTCGACGACGACGTGGCCGAGCAGGCCGCTCAGCTCCTCGAAGGGAGGAAGTGACATGGCACGCGCGGTCGGCATCGACCTGGGGACGACGAACTCGGTCATCGCCGCCTGGGAAGGGGGCGAGGCCTCGGTCGTCCCCAACGCGGAGGGCGCCCGCACGACGCCGTCGGTGGTGGCGTTCACGGAGAACGGCGAGCGTCTGGTCGGCCAGTTGGCGCGCAGGCAGGCGATCCTCAACGCCAAGGGCACCATCTACTCGGTCAAGCGGTTCGTCGGCCGGAGATTCGAGGAGGTCGAGGAGGAGGCCGGCCAGGTCACCTACGAGGTCGTCCCGGACGACCACGGCAACGCCCGGATCAAGGTGCGGGACAAGCTGCACGCGCCGGAGGAGATCTCCGCGCTGATCCTGCGCAAGCTCGCTGACGACGCCGGTCGGCACCTGGGGGAGAAGGTCACCGAAGCGGTGATCACCGTCCCGGCGTACTTCAACGACGCCCAGCGGACCGCGACCAGGGACGCCGGGAAGATCGCCGGCCTCGAGGTTCTGCGGATCATCAACGAGCCCACGGCAGCGGCGCTCGCCTACGGAATGGACAAGCGCCAGCACGAGACCGTGCTGGTCTTCGACCTCGGCGGCGGCACGTTCGACGTCAGCATCCTCGACGTCGGGGACGGCGTCGTGGAGGTGCGGTCGACGGCAGGCGACACCCACCTGGGCGGGGACGACTTCGACCGGCGGGTCGTCGACCACCTGGCCGAGCAGTTCCAGCAGGACAACAACATCGACCTCAGGAAGGACCCGCAGGCGCTGCAGCGGCTCTACGAGGCGGCGGAGAAGGCCAAGGTGGAGCTCAGCTCGGTCACCCAGACGCAGCTCAACCTGCCCTTCATCACCGCCGACGCGAACGGCCCCAAGCACCTCACGATGACGCTCATGCGCTCCACGTTCGAGCAGCTCACCGCCGACCTCGTCGAACGCACGATGGGGCCGGTCCGGCAGGCCATGTCCGACGCCAAGGTCGCCGCCGACGACATCGACGAGGTCATCCTGGTCGGCGGGTCCACCCGCATCCCGGCGGTGCAGGCGCTGGTCCGCCGGCTGACCGGTGGCAAGGAACCGAACATGACCGTCAACCCCGACGAGGTCGTCGCGGTCGGCGCGGCGATCCAGGCCGGGGTGCTCAAGGGCGAGGTGTCCGACGTCCTGCTGCTCGACGTCACGCCGCTGTCGCTGGGGCTGGAGACCATGGGCGGCGTGATGACCAAGCTCATCGAGCGCAACACGACGATCCCGGTCCGGCGCAGCGAGAGCTTCTCGACGGCGGTGGACAACCAGCCCGCCGTCGACGTGGTGGTGCTGCAGGGCGAGCGCGAGCGGGCGGCCGACAACCGGGTGCTGGGCCGGTTCCAGCTCACCGGCATCCGGCCGGCGCCGCGCGGGGAGCCACAGATCGAGGTCACCTTCGACATCGACGCCAACGGCATCCTCAACGTCACCGCCCGGGACAAGGACACCGGCGTGGAACAGGGCATCACCATCTCCGAGAGCACCAACCTCGACCAGTCCGAGGTCGAGCGGATGCTGCAGGAGGCCGAGCGCAACCGGACCGCCGACGAGCAGCTGCGGGCGGAGGTGGACGCGCGCAACGCGCTGGACAGCATCGCCTATCAGGTGGAACGCCGGCTCGAGGAGCTCGGTGACGCGGCGCCCTCGCACGAGCGCGCCCGCGCCGAGATGCTGGTCACCGACGCCCGCCAGGCGGTGGCCGACCAGGCACCCGTGGACCGTGTCCAGCAGCTGACCAGCGAGCTCCAGCAGGTGCTGGCCGGCCTGACCGCGGTCCAGGCAGGCAGTGGCGGGCAGGCCGACGCGAACGTCGGCAGCGGCGCGGGCGCGGGATCCGACGACGACGTGATCGACGCCGAGTTCGATCGGGGCTGAGGTCGCGATGACCGAGCCGGCATCGAGGACCACGTCCGGTCAGGCCCCGCCCGACCGGCCTCCGGCGGACGACACGGCGACGGGGCCGGAAGGGCTGGTCCGATCCGATCGGGCCCAGCCGACGCCCCCGCCCCTCGAGGGCCCGGACGCGGCCGAGCTGGAGGACCGCTGGCGGCGTGCGATGGCCGATCTGGACAACCTGCGCAAGAGGTACGCCCGGGAGCTCGCCCGGGAGCGGGCCGCCGAGCGGGACCTGGTCACCGCGGCGTTCCTGCCGGTGCTGGACACGGTCGACCGCGCGCTCGAGCACGCCGACGCCGATCCCGCGGCCATCGTGGAGGGCGTCCGCACGCTGAGGGAACAGGCCTTGGCGGTCGTGTCCGGGCTGGGGTACCAGCGAGAGGACGCGGTGGCGGTGCCGTTCGACCCGGCCCGGCACGAGGTGGTCGGCATCGTGGAGACCGGCGACGAGGCGACCCCGGGCTCGGTGGTGGCGGTCCTGCGGCCGGGCTACGGAACCGCCGACCGCCAGTTGCGGCCGGCCGCGGTGACCGTGGCCCAGCAGCGCTCAGGGGACTGACCGGTGGCGCGCGACTACTACGACGTGCTCGGGGTGTCGCGTGATGCCGGCCCCGAGGAGCTGCAGGCGGCGTTCCGCCGGCTGGCCCGGCTGAACCACCCGGACGTCAACAAGGACCCGGCCGCGGAGGAACGGTTCAAGGAGGTCAACGAGGCCTACCAGGCGCTGTCGGACCCCGAGCTGCGCAAGCGCTACGACCGGTTCGGCGAGGACTACCGGCGGGTCCCGGACGACTGGGAGGAGCGCGTGGGAGCCGGGGCGGGCGCAGGAGCACGCCGCGGCCCGGGCCGCGGACCCCGCCGCGAGACCTGGTCGTCGGGCGTCGACGGTGCGGGCTTCGGCGGCTTCGGCGGAGGTTCCGCGGGCGGCTACTCCGACGTGGACATCGAGGACCTGCTGGGGGGCATCTTCGGGAGCCGCGGCCGGGGCCGGGCCGGCCCGTTCGCCGGCGCCGACCAGGAGGCGGAACTCCCACTCACCGTGGAGGAGGCCTACCGCGGCGGCCGCAAGGAGATCACGCTGAACGGTCCGGACGGCCCACGCAGCTACACGGTCACGATCCCCCCGGGCGTGAACGACGGCCGGCGGATCAGGTTGAGCGGCGAGGGCGGGCGCGGGTCCGGTGACGGCCCCGCGGGAGACCTCTACCTGGTGGTTCGGCTGCTGCCGCACCCGCTCTTCCGGGTGCACGGCCGCAACATCCACGTCGAGCTGAAGCTCGCCCCGTGGGAGGCAGCGCTCGGTGCGACCGTCCCGGTCCCCACGCCAGGGGGCGCGAACACGGTGACCGTGCCCGCCGGCTCCTCGTCAGGACGACGCCTCCGGTTGCGCGGGCAGGGCATGCCGGACCCGGCCGGCCACCCGGGGGACCTGTTCGCCGAGATCAAGATCATGGTGCCGCCGCGACCCAGTGACCGTGAGCGCGAGCTGTTCGCCGAACTCGCCGCGTCGTCGACCTTCGATCCGCGCCGCGGCGCCACGACCGACGACGGAGGACGCCGATGAGCCCGCTCCGCTACCCGCTGGTCCGCAGGCCCGCATCGGCGCTGCTGGACGACGGGGAATTCTCCCGGCGCTGTGGCCTGCACCCCGAGCTGGTCCGCCGGTTCTGGGCGCTCGGGCTGATCCCGGCGGAGCGGCACGCCGACGGGTCGTTGTGGTTCACCCCGGCGCAGGTGGCGGCCGTCGCGCGGTTGCAGCGCCTGCACGCCTCCCTGCCGCTCAACTACGCCGCCCTCGGACTCGTCTGCGACCTCCTCGACCGCATCACCGAGCTCGAGACCGCGCTGCGCGTGCGCGGGCGCACCGAACCGGTGCGAGGACGCGCCACCCACACACCAGCCGGCCGCCGACCAACCCGAGCGGAGTGAGTCATGGACCTGAATCGCCTGACCCAGAAGTCCCAGGAGGCGCTCGCCGCCGCGCAGAGCCTGGCGATCGAGCGCGGTCACACCGAAGTCGACGCCGAGCACCTGCTGATGGCGCTCCTCGACCAGTCCGAGGGGCTCGTCCCACGGCTGATCTCGGCTATGGGCGCCGACCCTGCGGCCCTGCGCACGGACGTCGAAGCGGAGCTCTCCCGCAAGCCACGGACCACCGGCACGGCCCCTCAACCGGGGCAGGTCTCGCTCACGTCTCGGGTGGCCCAGGTGCTCGAGGCCGCGGACCGCGAGGCCAAGCGCATGAAGGACGAGTACGTCTCGGTCGAGCACCTGCTCGTCGCGCTGGCGGAGACGGGCTCGGCCACCGGGGCCGGACGGGTGCTGGCACAGCACGGTGTCACCCGGGAAGCCTTCCTCTCCGCGCTGACGCAGGTGCGCGGCAACCAGCGCGTCACGTCCGCGACCCCGGAAGGCTCCTACGAGGCGCTCACGAAGTACGGGATCGATCTCGTGGAGTCGGCGCGGTCCGGCCGACTCGACCCGGTGATCGGCCGCGACGCCGAGATCCGGCGGGTGATCCAGATCCTGTCCCGGAAGTCCAAGAACAACCCCGTGCTCCAGGGCGAGCCCGGTGTCGGCAAGACCGCCATCGTCGAGGGGCTGGCCCAGCGGATCCTCAACGGGGACGTCCCCGAGGGGCTGCGCGACCGCACCGTCTTCTCCCTCGACATGGGCCTGCTGATCGCGGGCGCGAAGTACCGCGGGGAGTTCGAGGAACGGCTCCAGGCGGTGCTGACCGAGGTGAAGGCCGCCGAGGGCCGGATCCTGCTGTTCATCGACGAACTGCACAACGTGGTCGGAGCCGGCGCCTCCGAGGGCTCGATGGACGCGGGCAACATGCTCAAGCCCATGCTCGCCCGGGGCGAGCTGCACATGATCGGCGCGACCACTCTCGCCGAGTACCGGAAGTACATCGAGAAGGACGCCGCACTGGAGCGCCGCTTCCAGCCGGTCTTCGTCGACGAGCCGTCGGTCGAGGACGCCGTCTCGATCCTGCGCGGGCTGCGCGAGCGGTTCGAGGTGTTCCACGGCGTCCGGATCCTCGACGGCTCGCTGATCGCGGCGGCCACGCTGAGCCATCGCTACCTGACCGACCGGTTCCTCCCGGACAAGGCCATCGACCTCGTCGACGAGGCGTGCGCCCGGCTGCGCACCGAGATCGACTCCATGCCCGCCGAGCTCGACGAGATCACCCGCCGGGTGATGCGGCTGGAGATCGAGGAGGCAGCGTTGGCGCAGGAGGACGATCCCGCCTCGGTCGCCCGCCTGGACCAGCTCCGCCGCGAGCTGGCCGACCTGCGCGGCGAGGCGGACGCCATGCGGGCGCAGTGGAATGCGGAGCGGCAGGCGATCAAGCGCGTCCAGGACCTGCGGGCGGAGCTGGAACAGGTCCGCCGCGAGATCCAGGACGCGGAGCGGGCCTACGACCTCAACCGCGCGGCCGAGCTCCGCTTCAGCCGGCTGGCCGACCTCGAACGCAAGCTGGATGTGGAGGAGCGCCGGTTGGCCGAGAAGCAGGGGGAGCACAGCCTGCTGCGGGAGGTGGTCACGGCCGAGGAGATCGCCGAGATCGTCTCGGTGTGGACCGGTATCCCCGTCTCCCGGCTGACCGAGGGGGAGCGGGAGAAGCTGCTGCGCCTCGACGAGGTGCTGCACCGGCGCGTCGTCGGCCAGGACGAGGCGGTGCAGGCGGTCGCGGACGCGATCATCCGGGCCCGCTCCGGGGTCAAGGACCCGCGCCGGCCGACGGGCTCGTTCATCTTCCTGGGCCCGACCGGCGTCGGGAAGACGGAGCTGGCCAAGGCGCTGGCCGCGGCGCTGTTCGACTCCGAGGACAACATCGTCCGGATCGACATGAGCGAGTACCAGGAGCGGCACACGGTGTCGCGGCTGGTCGGCGCCCCGCCCGGCTACGTCGGCTACGAGGAGGGTGGGCAGCTCACCGAGGCGGTGCGCCGGCGCCCCTACGCCGTCGTCCTCTTCGACGAGATCGAGAAGGCGCACCCGGACGTCTTCAACACGCTGCTGCAGGTGCTCGACGACGGCCGGCTCACCGACGCGCAGGGCCGCACCGTCGACTTCCGCAACACCGTCATCATCATGACGTCGAACATCGGGTCGCAGTACCTGCTCGACGGCGTCACCGACGACGGCCAGCTCAAGCCCGAGGCCCGTGACCTCGTGATGGCCGAGCTCCGGGGGCATTTCCGGCCGGAGTTCCTCAACCGGGTCGACGACACCGTGCTGTTCACGCCGCTCAACCCGGGTGAGATCGAGAACATCGTCGAACTGATGCTCGCCGACCTGCGGGTCCGCCTCGCCGACCGCAACATCACGGTGGCGATCACCGAGGAGGCCAAGCGCTTCATCGCCCGGGAGGGCTACGACCCGGTCTACGGCGCGCGGCCGCTGCGGCGGTTCATCGCCAAGGAGGTGGAGACCCAGGTCGCCCGGGCGCTGCTGCGCGACGGGGCCATTGAGGGCTCGACCGTGCGGGTCGACGTGGAGGGCGACCGGCTGGTCGTCAGCCATGAGACGGTGGGAGCGCAGTCATGAGCGCGCCCGCGACCGCGCGGACGAGCATCGTCACCTGCCCGCACTGCTCGACGAAGAACCGGGTGCCGGCGGTGGCGGACAGCACCCCGAAGTGCGGGAACTGCCATCAGCGCCTGCCCTGGATCGTGGACGCGGGGGACGACGACTTCGCCGAGGTCGCTGAGCAGGCCCCGATCCCGGTGCTCGTGGATCTGTGGGCGACGTGGTGCGGCCCCTGCCGGATGGTCAGCCCGGCCCTGGAACGCATCGCCACCGATCGGTCCGGTGAGCTCAAGTTGGTCAAGGTCGACGTCGACAAGGCGCCCCGGCTCTCCCAGCGGTTCGAGGTGCGCGCCGTCCCCACGCTGATGGTCCTGCGGGACGGCGACGTGCTCGCCCGCCAGCCCGGGGCCGCTCCGGAACCGGCGTTGCGCAGCTGGCTGGACCAGGCACTGCAGTCGAAGGGAGACGAGAACTCATGACCGTTCCGGTAGGGCTCGACCCGCACCTGGCGTTCGTCCGTGACGACGTCGTGCCCCGCACGCCGCAGGGATGCGAGGAGTGCCTGCGGCTCGGGACCCCCTGGGTCCATCTGCGCCTGTGCCTCACCTGCGGGCACGTCGGCTGCTGCGACCAGTCGCCCGGCAAGCACGCCCGCCGGCACGCCGGCCTGGTCGGCCACCCGATCGTGCAGTCGTTCGAGCCCGGGGAGGACTGGCGCTGGTGCTTCGTCGACGAGGCACCGGTGTGACCACCGAAGCGGCGGCCGCGGAGAAGAGCCGCGGAGTCGAGCACCTGCTGGCCGACGTACCGCCCGGTGAGACGCCGGACCTGTCCGGGGCCTTTCCGCGGCTCGAGGAGGCGCGCCTCCGGGAGCTGGAGGCGTGGGGGGAGCGTCGGCCCACGACCCGCGGGGACGTGCTCATCGCCGAGGGGGAGCCGGAGGACACCTTCTACGTGGTGCTCTCCGGGCGGGTCGCCGTCGTGGAAGGGCTCGGGACGCCGGACCAACGGGTGGTGCGGCTGCACGGGCCCGGCCGTTTCCTGGGCGAGCTCGGCGTCCTCACCGGGCAGCCCGCCTTCCTCAGCGACGTCGTCGTCGATCCCGGTGAGGTCCTGGCGGTTCCGGTGGAGCGGTTGCGCGCCCTCGCGGCCCGCGACCAGGCCTTCGGCGACTTCGTGCTGCGGGCCTACCTCGTCCGGCGCTGGCTCGCGCTGGGGGAGGGCCTGGGGTTCCGGATCATCGGCTCCAGGTTCTCGGCCACCACCCGGCGGCTGCGCGAGTTCGCCGCCCGCAACCGGCTGCCGCACCGGTTCCTGGACCTGGAGACCGACCCGACCGCGGAGCAGCTGCTCCGGTCCCTCGGGCTCGGTGCCGACGACACGCCGATCGTGCTGTACCGGGACCGGCTGGTGCGCAACCCCTCGACCGCCGAACTCGCCGCGGCGTTCGGCCTGCGCGACATCGATGACAAGGCGGAGATCTGCGATCTCGTGGTCGTGGGAGCCGGCCCTGCCGGGCTCGCGGCGGCTGTGTACGGCGCCTCGGAGGGCCTGGACACCGCGGTGATCGACGGGGTCGCGCCCGGGGGACAGGCGGCCCGGACCTCGTGCATCGAGAACTACCTCGGCTTCCCGTCCGGGATCTCCGGGGGCGAGCTCGCCGAGCGCGCCTCGCTGCAGGCGGAGAAGTTCGGGGCGCGGCGGTCCGTCCCCTCCGAGGTGGTCGGGATGGCGGAGCGGGACGGGAATCACGTCCTGCAGTTCGCCGACGGCGGGGAGCTGGCCGCACGCACGGTGATCGTCGCCTCCGGCATACAGGTCCGACGGCTCCCGGTCCCGGGACTGGAGCAGTTCGAGGACACCTGTGTGTACTACGCGGCCACGCCTCTCGAGGCCCAGCAGTGCGTCGGCGACCCGGTCGTCGTCGTGGGCGGGGGCAACTCGGCCGGCCAGGCCGCCGTCTTCCTCGCCGGCCAGGCCGCCGAGGTCCGCCTGGTGGTCAGGGAGGACAGGCTCGACGAGAACATGTCGCGCTATCTCGCCGACCGGATCACGCAGGACCCGCGCATCGAGGTGCACGTGCACACCACGGTGGAGCAACTGGAGGGCGAGGGTGGCCGCCTCGAGGCCGTCGTCGTGGAGGACAGGGGTACGGGTGAGCGGCAGCGCCTGCCCGCGCGCGACCTCATGGTCTTCATCGGGGGCGTGCCGAGCACCTCGTGGTTGCCGGAGACCGTCGCCCTGGACCGCGGGGGCTACGTGCTGACCGGTTCGGACGCGCGCCGGGCGGGGGAGCAGGGGGGCTCCGACGCGTCCGACCCGCTGCTGCTCGAGACCAGCCTGCCCGGCGTGTTCGCCGCGGGCGACGTGCGCAGCGGCTCGGTGAAGCGGGTCGCTTCCGCGGCCGGGGAGGGCGCGATGGCGGTGCGGATGGTGCACGAGCACCTGGCGGCCACGCGGTGACCGTCACGGGCCGGACGACCGGGCGCCGGAACCGGCCTTTCGGGCCGGTCCGGCCGTTGGTCTGACCACGACCGGCCGTGGCCGACAGCGCGGGCCCCGAGGTGGTGCCGCCCGACGTCACGGTCGGGCTCGTCGCCGCGCCCGCCCTCTCGGAGGACCTCACCGACGAGTGCGCCCGCGATCTGCGCGGCGAACTGGCAGCCCGTCACCCGGAGGTGCACTGGCACGTCCGCCTGGTCCGGGACGCGCTCGTGGCACCGCCCGCCGGCGACGGCGAGATCGTCGCCGCGGCCCGCAGGAGGCTGCTCGACGGCGACTGGGATCTGACGATCGTGCTGACCGACCTGCCCCTGGGCGCCGCCCTGCACCCGGTCGTGGCGCACGCGAGCCCGGTGCACGGGGTCGCCGTCCTGTCCGTGCCGGCGCTCGGCACGGTCGCGCTGCGCCATCGAGCGCGAGATGCGCTGCTGCGCCTCGTCGATGTGCTGCTGGGCGAGGCGCGGAACGCCGGGTCGGGCACCCGAGCAGCCGGAGCGCGCTCAGCCCGGATCACCCGGCGGCTGCGCCAACTGGCCTCCGACGTCGACGAGCAGGCGCAGGCGGTCCGGTTCACGACGCGGGTGCTCACCGGCCATCTCGGCCTGCTGCTGGGCATGGTGCGGGCCAACCGGCCGTGGCAACTGGCGAGGGGCCTCTCCCGTGCCCTCGTCGCGGCCGGCGCGGCCGGCACCTTCGCGCTGGTGACCCCCGATCTCTGGCGGCTCGCCGACGTGTTCGGGTGGCAGCGTCTGGGCGGGCTGACCGTCCTCTCGGTGACGGCCTTCACCGCCACGTTGGTGCTCGGCGCCGAGCTTCTCGAGCGCGCCGATCGCCGTGAGGTGCGCCAGCAGGTGGTGCTGTTCAATCTCGCGACGAGCGCCACCGTGCTCACCGGGGTGGTGGCCCTCTACGCGGCGCTGTTCGCGCTGTCGCTCCTCGCCGCGGCGCTGCTGGTGGTCCCGCGCCTGCTGGCCGAGGAGCTCGGTCATCCGGTCGCTCTCTGGGACTACCTGCACCTCGCCTGGCTCACCTCGTCCCTGGCCACGGTCGGCGGCGCCCTGGGAGCCGGCCTGGAGAGCGACGAGACGGTCCGACGTGCCGCGTACACGTACCGGACGAGCACGGCGACCGGGCCGGACGGGGCCGGGCGGCCCGGGATCAGCGCGTCCACCGACGCCCCATCGGGGCCCCGGGGGCGGGGCACGGAGGAGGCCGGGCCGAGCGCCGAGACGGAGGAGGGGAGCGCATGACCGCGACCGCTGATCTCCCGCCCTGCTCACGGTGAGCACGCCGGGCCGGGGGACGTCGCTGTGGTCGGCGCTCGCCGGGACCGCCCGCTCGACGGGAACCGTCGAGGGCCGTGCGGGCGCGATGCTCGAGCACCGCCAGATCGGCCGGTACGGGGATGTCGACGCCGTGGCGCGGTACTTCTCTCTCGCCGACGCCGACGCCGAGGCGCAGCGTTTCGGGATGAACGGGCTATCGGAACGGGGTCGCGGTGGGCGTCGTCGCCGAGGACGGCCGGCACCTCGGGTTCCTCACCCTGCTCACCGACGATCCGGCCCTGCGGACCCCCGAGCACAGCGACGTCCTCGGGCGATTGCGCCCCCTCCTGGCCCGCGCGCTCCTGGCCGTGGTCCGGACGCACGCGGGCGGGCCCGGGGCCCGCTCATCGTTCCTCTGCCCCGCGAACGGCGACCTGCTCCGCAGCACCGTGCTCGACTGCCGCGACGAGTCGACCGATCACCTGTCCGCACTCGTTCCCTGAGGGCCCGAGCAGCCCCGGGAGCAGGCCCACCGGGTGGGGTTCGGCACTGAGTCCGCCGCCGAGGTTCACCGGGGACCACCCGCGACCGTCTTGGCCGGGACGTACAGGCCCGCCCTCTCGGCGCGCACGGCGGCGAGGGTCCTCGAGGGAGCGCTCAGCTTGACGAGGATGTGCTCCAGGTGCGCGGCGACCGTCCGGGGAGCCACCACGAGAGCCCGGGCGATCTCCTGGTTGGCGTACCCCTCGACCAACAACCCCAGGACCTCCAGCTCCCGGGGGGTGAGCCCGCGCAGGTCGCCGGGTGCGGAGAGAAGCACGATGCCGGTCAGCACGCCGCACACGTCGTCGGTCCCGGCGAGGACCGTCACGCGGGCATGACCGTCCGGTGCGTGCGGGCCGCCCCGCGGCCACAGGAACGAGCCGTACACCTGGCCGGTGCGGATAACCGTGCGGGCGGTGGCCAGGACGGGAGAGTCTCCGGCGAGCAGCACGTCGCCGCCCAGCCCGGGAAGCGGTGCGGTGCCACCGTCGGTGCAGAGGACCGCTCCGGCCGCGGCATCCCGGACCACGCGTGCGGCGGTCAGCAGCGAGTGCATCGGGTCGATGCCGCGGGCGAGGATGGGGGTGAGCTCCGCCAGACGGCCGCGGACGGCCTCCGCCGGAGGCAGGGGGCTGGTGGAGAGGAGCGTCAGGAACCCGACGTGCCGCTGCTCCGGGACGAACAGCCCGACGGCGAGGGCCTCGTGGTAGCCGGCAGGGAGGAGGCAGTCGGCCCACGTCGGCAGGTCCTCCATGGGATAGGGGAGGTCCGACGGGCTCAACGGCGGGCGCGAACGATGGGCCCCGGTCACCTCGATGTCGTGTGCCATCTCCGGACCGCTGAGGTACTGGACGGTGCTCCGGTCCAGCGAGGTGCTGGCCAGCGAGGAGTAGCCGCTGCCCAGCGGATCGGCGAGGGCCATCCAGGCAGCGTCGAAGGGAATGTGGCGGCGGAGCTCGTCCAGCAGCGCCTCGGCGCGGTCAGGAAGGCGGCCGGGGGTGGCAGCGATCTCCGCGAGGCGGAGTGCCGGGGCTTCGGTCATGTCGCTTCACCCACCCAGGCCGTGAGGCGTCGGACGGGGCCGTCGAGGACGGCTGGAGCCCTGGACCTGCCTGACCGGGCTGCAGTCTGAGGTACCGCATCGACCGGGGGAGCAACCGGTGTCGGCATGACGAAAAACCTTGGGGGTTCGAGGCTTCGGCCACGACACGTCGACGCGAGATCCCGGCCGTACACTGATCTGTGGAGTTGCGTCAACTGCGCTACTTCTTGGCAGTGGCCGAGGAGGGGCGCTTCAGCCGGGCCGCGCAGCGGCTGCACATCGCCGCCCCGTCCCTCTCGCAGCAGATCCGTGCGCTGGAGCGGGAACTCCGGGTCCCGCTGCTCGAGCGCACCGCGGAGGCGGCCGTGCCGACCCCTGCCGGCGTCGTCCTGGTCGAGCGGGCCCGGGTCATCCTGGCCCAGGTGGACCGGGCGCTGGCGGATGTCCGCGTCGCCGGAGCCGACTCCCGCGAGCAGCTGACCCTGCGGGTGACCACCATGGCCGACCTCGTCCTCGACGGCCCGCTGCGGCGTGCCGCGCTGGCGATCGACGGCATCGAGGTGTCGGTCAGTTCCGGTCGCGGGGACGACGCACTCGAGGCCGTCCGCCAGGGCAGGGCGGACGCGGCGATCGTCTGGAGCCGGTCCTATCCGCAGCGGGATCTCGCCGGCGTGGTGCTGGGCTCGGTGGTCCTGGGCGTCGTCCTGCCCATCGGGCACGCACTGAGCGGCGGGGCCGCGGTGCCGGTGGCCGAGCTCGCCGACGAGGTGCTGATCATGTTCCCACGGGAGCCGTTCGCCGGGATCTGGGACCGTGCCGTGGACCACGTCTTCCCCGCCGGGGCGGCGCCCGGGCAGGTGGTCGTCGAGCCCGACCTGCTGAACGCGCCGGAGGCGTTGCTTCGCGCGGTCGGCGCGGGCAGCGGCATCGCACTGAGCATCCTCGGGCTCGGCGATCACCTGGGCATCGACGGAATCGCGGTCCGGCCCCTCGCTCCTGTGCTGCGGTGGAACGTGGAGGCGGTGTGGCGGGCACCGGCGATCCCCGCCGTCCGCAGGCTCGTAGACTTCCTCGTCGAGTCGTCCCGAGGCCCGCAGACCCTCGTCGAACCGGTCCACCGTCCCGGCGACGGCCGGTGGGGAGTCACCGTCACGGCCTGAGGACCACCTCGTCCCGGCCGTCCTGCTCGTGCGCGGAGATGCCGTCGCCGTCGGGCCCCTCCGGCGGCGTGCTGCCCCGTCGTCCAGATCACGGTCGTGGTCGACGTGGGTTCCATCGGGTCAGGCTTCCCTCTCGACTGGAGCCGGTCGGCTGGGACCGGGCGGGGCGTCGTCGCGCCTCCCCGAGAGGACGGCGTCTGGAGGCAGGGAACCCTCTGAGCCCGGTCCGGCGCCATCGGCAGGACGACCGATTGCCCCGGGTCGCCCGTCGGCACGAACGTGGAACGCCCTCAGGCGTGTCCCTCGGGGCCGGCCTTCAGAGGTGGAGCTGCGCTGCGAGCCCCACCTGCTGGAGGGCTCGCTCCCTGGCTGACGCGGGTAGCCCCAGCACCCGGGGACGCGCCGGCTGCCGACCGGAGTCGAGGAGGTGGGTGTACAGCTGCACGTGCTCACGGACCATGCGGTCGGTGTCGAAGCGCGCCACGGCCGCCGCTCGGCACGCGGAGCGGTCGAGGGTCGTTGCCACTCCCAGCGCCGCGGCCAGCGCCGCGCGGTCCTCGCGCAGGTACCCCGTGATGCCGTCGTCCACGATCTCCGGGGCCGCCCCCGCCGGTGTGGCCACGACCGGGGTTCCCGCGGCCAGGGCCTCGATCATCACCAGACCGAAGGGTTCCGGCCACTGCATGGGGTTGAGGAGGGCGAAGGACTCACCGAGGAGTTCCAGCTTGTCCTTCTCGCCGAGCTCACCCACGTACTCGATGTCACCACCCAGCAGGGGCTGCACCTCGGCCTCGAAGTACTGCTGCTCGGCGGGCTCGCGCATCTTCGCCGCGATGCGCAGCGGGACACCCGCGGCACGGGCGATCAGCACCGCTTCCCGGGGCCCCTTGTCCGGGCTCATCCGGCCGAGGAAGCTGGCGAACCCGCCACGTCCCCGGCCCTCCGGCACGGCCGCGACGTCGATGCCGTGGTGGATGACCGCGGCGATGCCGATGCCGCGAGCGGTCGCGGCCTGCGAGTGCGAGATGGCGATCACCGCGACGTCCCGCAGCGCTCGGTAGATCGGGTTCAGCCTGGCGTCGAACGGGCCGTGGTTGGTGGTCACGACGGGCACGCCCGCCGGGCAGTGGCGGTAGACGGGTCCGAACATCGTGTGGTCGTGGACGACGTCGAGGTCCGCCATGGCCGCGTAGCTCCTGACGACATGGCTGATCTCGGGCACCGCACCTCCGTTCGCCGGGCCGCCGTGGACGGCCTCGTCCGTCCCGGGCACCCGTCCGACCGGGCACGTGCTGTTGGCCGCGGCGCCGAGCAGCACGTCGTGGCCGGCACGGACGAGGCCGCGGGCGAGCCGGTCGATGACGGACTCGGTGCCGCCGTAGGCCGGGGGCGGCACGGGGATCCAGGGAGGGGCGATGAGGCCGATGCGCATGGAACGTCCTGGGGGAACAGGGCGGCGCAGGGGCGTCGCCGACGGAACGGGATCGACTGCAATGACAGTCGACCGATGGCTCGGCAACCATCGGCAGAGCGACCGATCCCGGTCGGCTCAGCGCGCCCCCGTCACCCCGGGTGGGATGCGCAGCCCGTCGCGCAGGGCGCGGACGGCGGCGGCCGTGACGTCGGTGGTCCGTAGCGCGACCTGGCACCGCTCCAGCGAGGCGGTCACCGTGGCCGGGGCTACGTGGAGTGACCGCGCGAGAGCCGGGATGTCGGTGCGGCCCTCGACCAGCAAACCTAGGAGGCGGAGGTCCAGACGGCTGAGGCCGCGCAGGTCACCCGGCGGTGCCAGGAGCACCGCGGCGGAGAGGTGGTCGAGCTCCGGGCGGGCGAAGTCCAGCGCGACGACCCGGGTCAGCTGCCGGCCCGCGGCACCGGGCGCGGGGGCCAGGAACGAGGCGTAGGCGCCGCCGCGGGCCACCTCGTCAGCGGCGACCGCGAGGAGCGGTGCCCCCGGCGCCAGCAGACGGTCGTCGGGCAGACCGGGCAGCGGCAGGACGTCGCCCCCGCGGGTGAGCAGGATGCCGGCGCGGGCCTTTCCGAGGATCCGGGCGGTCTCGGCGATGTGCCGCGCCCGGTCCAGGTCGTCGGCGATCACCGTGGCGACGGCTGCGACGATGCTGCGGTCGGCCCGGTTCGGCCGCGAGGGATCGGCGGAGAGCAGACCGAGGGAGCCGACGTGCCTTCCGTCCCCCGTGAACAGCGGGGCTGCCAGGCCTTCACGGAAGCCGGCCGGGAGCAGGTGGTCGGCCCAGGCGCGCACCTCCGACAGCCGGACGGGGATCTCGCTGGCGAGCATCGGCGGGCGGCGCCGGTTGAGGCCGAGCATCTCGAGTTCCTCGTCGGCGTCCGGTCGGCTGAAGTAGTCGTGGAGGGGCGCGGCGGCGCCCGACGTGGCCAGCGGGACGTACCGACGCCGCTCGGGGTCGCGAACGGCGACCCAGCTGGCGTCGAACGCCAGGATCCGCCCGAGTCGCTCCAGGTGCTCCGCGGCCCGTTCTTCGATCGGGGCGGGCGACGCCCCCTCAGGCTGCTCGGTCCCGGTCATCAGGGCTCACCTTCCCGGACGCGGGGGTACGCGGACAAGTCAGGCCTGACGCCGACGTCCCGCGCGTCGACCGCTCAGGGCGTCCCCGTGCAGATCGCCGTCTCGGCCGGCTCCCGCACCTTGATGTTGTGGTGCTGGCTGTGCAGCGTGTGCACCGCGAAAGGCGTCGTCGCCGGCGGAGCCACGACCGCCTCTGCGACACACGACCAGGATGGGGATTCCCTCCGGCGTCCGGCATCGGCAGGGCGACCGATCCCGCCCGACCGTCCGGGCCAGGGGTCGGCGGTCCGAGGCCGGTCGGGCCGGCGCAGGACCGTCCTCGGCAGGATGACCGATGGAGATGCCGGCGCGCGACGGGTAGGGCATGAGGGGACCACGTCACCTCCCGAACGGACGAGCGATGACCAGCGGATACTTCCCCGGCCCGTACGGCAGCCCCTTCGACGAGTTCTTCGCCCGCTACATGGGGGGCGCTCGGCCTCCGGGCGAGCGCGTCGACATCACCCAGTTCCTCAGCGAGCAGGCCCGCGAGCTGGTGAACGCGGCCGCGCGCCGGGCCGCCGAGGTGGGCAGCTCGGACCTCGACACCGACCACCTGCTGTGGGCGATGACCGAGGAGGAGTCCACCCGGCAGTTGATCAGCCGCGCGGGCGCGGATCCGGCGCAGCTGCGCGCCGAGTTGGACGGCATGCCCCGTCGTGGCGAGCCGCGCGCCGAGACGCCGGCCCTGACCCCCGCGGCCAAGCGGGCTCTCCTCGACGCCCACCAGATCTCCCGGGCGCTGGGCTCCACCTACATCGGCCCCGAACACCTGCTGTTCGCGCTGGCGGTCAACCCGGAGTCGCCCGGCGGCCGGCTGCTCCGCCAGCGGGGCGTCACGCCGGAGGCGCTGCAGCAGGCCGCGATCGGCGGGGGGCAGGCCGTCGGCTCGGTGAGCCCTGCGTCGAACACGCCGACGCTGGACGAGTACGGCCGGGACCTGACCGCCATGGCGCGGAACGGCGAGATCGACCCGGTCATCGGCCGCGAGAACGAGATCGAGCAGACCGTCGAGGTGCTCTCGCGGCGACGGAAGAACAACCCGGTGCTCATCGGCGAGGCGGGGGTGGGCAAGACGGCGATCGTCGAGGGCATCGCCGCCCAGATCGCCGCCGGCGACGTGCCGGAGACGATCCGCGGGCGTCGAGTGGTCGAGATCGACCTGGCCGGCCTCGTCGCCGGGACCCGGTACCGCGGGGACTTCGAGGAGCGGCTGAAGAAGGTCATCGACGAGATCCGCGAGCACAACGACGAGCTCATCGTCTTCATCGACGAGCTGCACACCGTCGTCGGGGCCGGTGCCTCCGAGGGCGCGGCGGGGGCCGGCAACATGCTCAAGCCCGCGCTGGCCCGCGGGGAGCTGCACATCATCGGCGCCACGACCCTCGAGGAGTACCGGCGCAACATCGAGAAGGACGCCGCTCTGGAACGCCGGTTCCAGCCCATCCTGGTGCCGGAGCCCAGCGTCGAGGACACCGTGCAGATCCTGTGCGCGTTGCGGGACCGCTATGAGGCCCACCACCAGGTGCGGTTCACGGGCGAGGCGCTGGTGGCCGCGGCGGAACTGTCCGACCGGTACATCCCCGACCGGCACCTGCCCGACAAGGCCATCGACCTCATCGACCAGGCCGGTGCCCGCGTGCGGCGGCTCACCAGGACGCCGCCGCTGGACCTGCGCGGGCTCGAGCAGGAGGTCGAGCGCCTGCACCGGGACAAGGACCAGGCGGTCGCCGCCGAGCAGTACGAGCGCGCCACCTACCTGCGGGACCAGCTCCTCGAGGCTCGGCGGCGCCTGGAGGAGGCTCGCAACGAGGCGGACAGCGCCGTGCCGCGCGTGGACGTGCACGACATCGCCGAGGTGGTGTCCCGTGCCACCGGCATCCCGGTCAGCCAGCTCACCCAGGAGGAGATGGAGCGGCTGCTGCACCTCGAGCAGCGCCTGCACGAGCGGGTGGTCGGGCAGGACGAGGCGGTCGAGGTGGTGGCGGAGGCGGTCCGGCGCAGCCGCGTGGGGCTGGGCGATGCGGCCCGGCCGATCGGCAGCTTCCTGTTCCTCGGGCCCACCGGCGTCGGCAAGACCGAGCTGGCCCGGGCGCTCGCCGAGGCCCTCTTCGGCGACGAGGACCGGATGATCCGGCTGGACATGAGCGAGTTCCAGGAGCGGCACACGGTCAGCCGGCTGGTCGGGTCACCGCCCGGATACGTCGGCTACGAGGACGCCGGGCAGCTGACCGAGGCGGTGCGCCGCCGTCCCTACTCGGTGGTGCTCTTCGACGAGATCGAGAAGGCCCACCCGGACCTCTTCAACACCCTGCTGCAGGTGCTCGACGACGGCCGGCTCACCGACTCCCAGGGCCGGACGGTCGACTTCCGCAACACCGTGATCATCATGACCAGCAACCTCGGATCGGAGCTGATCGTCGGGCGGGCGACGCCGCTGGGCTTCGGGAGCGGCGACGGCGTGGACGACGGGTTGCGCGACCGGCTCATGCGACGGCTGCGGGAGTCGTTCCGGCCGGAGTTCCTCAACCGGATCGACGAGATCGTGGTGTTCCGGCAGCTGGACACCACCCAGCTGGAGCAGATCACCGACCTGTTGCTGGAGGAGACGCGCCGGCGGCTGCGGGCACAGGGCATCGAGGTGGAGTTCACCCCGGAGGCGGTCAGCTGGCTGGCCGAGCGCGGGTTCGAGCCGCAGTTCGGCGCCCGCCCGCTGCGCCGGGCCATCCAGCGCGAGGTGGACAACAGGCTCTCGCGGCTGATGCTCGACGGCCGGCTGCGCAGCGGCGGCCGCGTCCGCGTCCTCGTCCGCGACGACGACCTGGCCCTGGAGGTGGAGGACGCGCTGGATGTCGTGTCCGCGCAGGCGTGAGCTGTCGTCGCCGCCTCCGGCACCCGGCGACCGGCCTCACGGCGGATCCGTCGCGGCGGGTGCGGCCGTCGCAGCCGGCTCGGGAAGCGCGCTCGCGAGGACGTCCGGCTCGATGTCGGCCCTCGCCGGGGGCACCGAATAGGCCCAGACCAGGTGCCGCACGACCGGGCCAGTGTTCCCGGCGACGTAGGCCCGGGCTCGTTCCTCCAGGGCGGCGTCGGCGACCGTGCCGCGTTCCAGGTGCTGGCGCAGGTGCTCGTGCCACGTGGTGACCGTGAACGTCTCCAGGAACACCTCAGGATCCTCGGCGTCCTGGAAGACACCCCACAGGGAGGCACCCGTGCGGCGCCGGGCACGGGCGAGCTCTCGCATCACGTCCAGGAAGTCGGGGACGTCGCGGTCCCGCACCCGCCACTCCAGACTGACCAGCACCGGCCCGGCGTCCGGGGGCCAGTCCAGGGACGGTGGCCGCGGCCAGGGGAGCTCGCTGTGCCGGACGTCGTGGTGGGACTGCAGCGGGATCAGGAGCAGTCCCACCGGCGCCGAGAGCACCAGCCCCGCCGCGGGCAGGAGGAACGCGGCGGTCAGTCCCAGGCTGTCCGCGACCACGCCCCACGTCACCGACCCGAGCGCCTGCCCGCCCATGAACACCAGCTGGAAGTACGCCAGCGCCCGGGCGCGGGACCAGGTGGGGAGCAGCAGCTCGGCGGTGGCGTTGAGCGTGGACTGGACGGCGATCCAGCTGAGGCCACCCAGCACCAGGGCGGCCACGACCGCCACCGTCGAGGGATGCAGGCCGACCACGACCATGGCCGCCGCGTAGGCCAGCATCGCGGCGGGCACGAGCACCCCCGAGCCCCGCCGGGCGCGCAGTCGCGGCAGCACGGCGGTGCCGAGGACCGCCCCCGCCCCCACCGCGACCAGCAGCCCCCCGTACCCGTTCGGCCCGAGACCCATCGGCCCCCGGGCCACCGCCGGCAGCAGTGCCCAGAGACTGCTGGCGAACACCATGCAGAGGGCCGACCGGGCGAGCACGCTGCTGAACGCGGGTGCACTGCGGACGTACCGCAGTCCCGCCCGGATGGCCTGGCCGATCGGCTCGGCGCCCAGCAACCGCTGGGTGGCCGGCCGCGGCCAGCGATGCAGGACGGCGAGCACCCCGAGGAACGACGCGGAGTTCAGCGCGAACGCGGCGGCGGGACCGGCCGCGGCGACCAGCAGCCCGCCGACGGCGGGCCCGACGGCGCGGGCGACGTTGGCGTTGGCGCCGTTGAGCAGTGCCGCGAGCGGCAGCTCCTCCCGGGGCACCAGTTCGGGCTGGACGGCCTGGAAGCAGGGTGCGGCGAGCGCCTGGCCCACCGCCAGGACGGCGGTGAGGGCGAGCAGCCGGTTCGGCGTCACCCCACCCGCCGCCGTCAGCACGGCCAGCGCGGCAGAGGCCAGCAGCATCAGCGTCTGGCTGAGCAGCAGCAGCCGCCGACGGTCGAGGACGTCCCCGAGCGCTCCGGCGGGGATGACGAGGACGAAGACGGGCAGCGTGGCCGCCGTCTGGACGAGGGCGATCTGCAGCGCGCTGCCGCCGAGGTCGCCCATGAGCCACTGCGCGCCCACGGTCTGGGCCCAGGTGCCGGTGTTGGCGACGAACTGGGCGATCCACAGGGCGCGGAACCATGTGTGCCGCAGCGGCGCCCAGGCCGACGGGACGGCTGCTCCGGGAAGTCCGGCAGCAGGGGTGTCGTGTCGGGCGTCGACGGCGTCGACCATTCCGGCGCGGTACCCGCCGGGTTCCCGCCCACGCCCACGCCTGGGCCGGCGCACGGGGCCGGGGCTTTCCACTCAGGGTCTCATCAGCGGAGCACCGGCTCGTCGTCGCGGAGCCGGTCGTGTTCGGCGGACAGCACGAGGGAGCCGGCCGGACTGTCCGCGAGCAGGCGCGCCTGTCGCCGGAGGGAGCCGGTGCGGTCGGGCAGCCCGCGTCCTGCAGTTGGCAGATCAGCATCTCGATGATGTTCAGCAGACAGCGTGCGATGGTCGGGGAGTCGGCGGCGGCCAGGCGGATGGGCTCGAACGCGGTCGTGACGTAGTCGCCGAAGGAGAGCTGGTGTGCCAAGAGGACCGCACGTCCGCCGTCGGACGTCAGCGAGACCGGGGGCAGGTCGCGCAGCAGCAGGGCGCGCAGCACGATGCCCAGGTGCGAGACGACCTCGCGCACGGTGGTCGAGTCGCTGCTGCCCTGGGCGGCGGCGCGCTGGGGATGTCCGCCCGAGCCGGGCACCCGGAGCGATCCGCTGCCCGGCCCAGATCGGCAGTTGTGCCGAGGGTCCGAGGGTCCCGGATCGGGAATCCTGTGGGTAGGGAGCGGACGCCGGAGGTCGGTCCACGCGACGAGGCGAGGTGACCTGTGCGCCAGCCCGCGACACCGGATCCAGGGCGACCCCCAGCCCCTCGTGGAAACCGGACGGGATCGGGCACTCGGCCCAGGGCGGCAGCTCCTCGGCCGAGCAGGGCAGGTCCGAGGGGCCCAGCGGAGACCGTGGCCGATCGGCGCCGGTGAGCTCGATGTCCCGCGCCACCTGCGGACCGGACGAGAAGGCCGCGGTGCCGGCGTCCAGGTCCGGGGTCGCCAGGGAGTGGTATCGCCGATGGGTATCGGCATGTCTGCCGATACCGGGCGATGCGCGGCACCGGATGCAATCAAGGCCCCGACCCGAACCCGGAGCGGGGCCCACCCGTGACGAGGAGTCAGCGTGAAGGCAGTGGTGTACGAGGGGCCGCGGCAGGTCAGCGTCAAGGACGTACCGGACGCGCGGATCGAGCGGCCGACCGACGTCCTGGTGCGGATCACCTCGGCGAACATCTGCGGTTCCGATCTGCACATGTACGAGGGCCGGACCGATTTCGAGACCGGCCGGTGGTTCGGGCACGAGAACCTCGGCCAGGTGGTCGAGGTCGGCGACGGGGTCGACAAGGTCCGGGTGGGGGAGTGGGTCGTCCTGCCCTTCAACATCGCCTGCGGGCACTGCAAGAACTGCGAACGCCAGCTCACGAACTACTGCCTGACCGCGCAACCCAAGAAGGAGTGGGCCGGGGCGGCCTACGGCTTCGCCGACATGGGCCCGTACGGCGGGGGACAGGCGGAGCTGCTGCGCGTGCCGTGGGGTGACTTCAACTGCCTGCGGCTGGGTGAGGACGCGGAGCAGCGCCAGACCGACTACGTGATGCTCGCCGACATCTTCCCCACCGGCTACCACGCCACCGAGATGGCCGGCGTGAAGCCCGGCGACCAGACGGTCATCTACGGAGCCGGGCCCGTCGGGCTGATGGCCGCGCTCTCGGCGACCATCCGCGGAGCCGGCAAGGTAATGGTCGTCGACCGGCACCCGGACCGGCTGAAGCTGGCCGAGTCGATCGGCGCGATCGCCATCGACGACTCGAAGGTCGACCCGGTGCAGGCCGTCCTCGAGGAGACGATGGGGCTGGGGGCGGACAACGGCTGCGAGTGCGTCGGCTACCAGGCGCACGAACCGGACGGACAGGAGCAGGCCAACCTGACGATGAACCGGCTGGTCGCCTCCGTGCGCTTCACCGGGACGATCGGCTGCGTCGGGGTGTACATCCCCCAAGACCCCGGGGCCAGCGACGAGCTGGCCAAGCAGGGGAAGCTCGCCTTCGACTTCGGCATGTTCTGGTTCAAGGGCCAGAAGATGGGCAGCGGCCAGGCGCCGGTCAAGAAGTACAACCGGCAGCTGCGCGACCTCATCGCGGGGGGCAAGGCCGAGCCGTCGTTCATCGTGAGCCACGAGCTGCCCCTCGACCGCGCCCCGGAGGCCTACGAGCACTTCGACAAGCGGGACGAGGGCTGGACGAAGGTCGTCCTCCACCCGGCGATGGCGGGTGCCTGACATGGCCACGACATTGAACGGACGGCGGGTCGCCATCCTCGCGGCCGACGGTGTGGAGCGGGTCGAGCTGGAGCGACCCCGCCAGGCGCTGGAGGACGCCGGTGCCCGCACCGACGTCGTATCGATCAAGAGCGGCGAGATCCTGGCGCGCAACCAGGACCTCGAGGACGCCGGGACCTTCGGCGTCGACCGGCTCGTCGGGGCGGCCTCCATCGACGACTACGACGCGCTGCTGCTGCCCGGGGGCACGGTGAACCCCGACAAGCTGCGCATGGAACCGGCCGCCGTGGCGTTCGTCCGGGACTTCGTGCAGTCCGGCAAGCCGGTCGCCTCGATCTGCCACGGGCCGTGGAACTTCGTCGAGGCCGACGTCGCGCGAGGACGGCGGCTCACCTCGTGGCCGAGCGTCCGCACCGACCTGCGCAACGCCGGCGCCGAGGTGGTGGACGAGGAGGTCGTCACCGACGGCAACATCACGACGAGCCGCTCGCCCGACGACCTGCCGGCGTTCTGCGAGCGCATCGTGCAGGAGTTCGCCAAGGCCGGGCAGCCCGCGGTGGGCCAGGCATGACCTCGGCCCTCGGGAACACGGCGTCCGCCGCCGCACGCGCCGGCGGGAACGTCGTCCGCCAGATCCGTTCGGCCATCGACCCGTCCGCCGCCCGGCCCGCCGGCGCGGGTCAGCCGGCGTCCGGGTGGCTCTTCGTGACCGTCTACCGGGAGCCGTCGGAGGTAGACACCGCGCAGCTGCCTGCCCCCCTGGCCGAGTTCGGGGACCGGATCGAGATACGCGTCCGCGCGGCTCCAGGAGAAAAAGGCACCGAGCTCGGTGCCCGGCTGCGCGACCAGCCCTCCGGCAGCCCGCTCAGCCGGCTGACCGGCAGCGACCCGCAGGCCGACCTGCGGTCCGCGCTGCGCCGGGCCAAGCAGCTCATCGAGGTGGGTGAGGTGCTGAAGGTGGATCCCGCACCGCACGGCAAGCGGACGGCGACCCCCGGCGGGGCGCTCCTGGAGGCCTGGACCAAGGTGGCCCCGAAGGCAGGTGTGCGATGAAGGCGGTGACCTGGCGGGGCGTCAACGAGATCGGCGTCGAGGACGTCCCGGAGCCGAAGATCCTGAACGACCACGACATCATCCTCGAGGTCGGGCTGACGGCGACCTGCGGCTCGGACCTGCACCTCATGGGGGGCTACATCCCCGCCATGCGCGCCGGCGACGTGCTCGGGCACGAGTTCATGGGCACGGTCGCCGAGGTC
Source organism: Blastococcus sp. (assembly GCA_041640835.1). Classification (GTDB taxonomy): domain Bacteria; phylum Actinomycetota; class Actinomycetes; order Mycobacteriales; family Geodermatophilaceae; genus Blastococcus. Next base: position 1,024 of record JBEPZM010000003.1, on the reverse strand, counting down.
GGTCCCGGGGTGACGAAACACCAGGTGGGCGACCGCGTCGTGGTGGTCTCCTTCACCAGCTGCGGGAAGTGCTGGTACTGCAAGCACGACCTGTGGTCGCTGTGCGACAACGGCAACCCCAACCCGGGGATCACCGAGGCGCTGTGGGGCCAGGCCATCGGCGGCTGCTACGGCTACTCGCACGCACTCGGCGGATGGGCGGGCAGTCACGCCCCCTACATCCGGGTCCCGTACGCCGATCAGGGGGCCTTCGCGATCCCCGACGGTGTGTCCGACGAGCGAGCGCTGTTCGCCTCCGACGCGGCGCCCACCGGCTGGACCGGGGCGCACCAGGCGGAGGTGAAGCCCGGTGACGTCGTGGCGGTGTGGGGTGCCGGGGGAGTGGGCCAGATGGCCGCCCGCGCGGCCATGGTCATGGGCGCCGAACGGGTCGTCGTCATCGACCGGATCGACAACCGGCTGCAGCAGGTCCGCACGCACATCGGGGCGGATGTCCTCGACTACGAGCAGGTCGACGTCCCCGCCGAGCTGCGCGAGATGACCGGTGGCCGGGGCCCGGACGTCTGCATCGAGGCGGTGGGCATGGAAGCGCACAGCCCCGGGCCGCAGTACCTCTACGACCAGGTCAAGCAGCAGATGCGGTTGCAGACCGACCGACCCACGGCGGTGCGGGAGGCGATCTACGCCTGCCGCAAGGGCGGGACCGTGTTCACCCTCGGTGTCTTCGCCGGTCTGGTGGACAAGTTCCCGCTCGGCGCGGTCATGAACAAGGCGCTGACCCTGCGCGGCGCCCAGCAGCACGGGCACCGCTACATCCCGGAGATCCTCGACCTCATGAGCCGCGACGAGGTGCGGACCGAGCACCTCGCGACGCATGTGATGCCGCTGGACGACGGACCGAAGGGTTACCGGATGTTCAAGGAGAAGGAGGACGGGTGCGTCCGCGCTGTGTTCCGGCCGAGCGGCTGAGGCGCAAGCGGGCGGACCGCACCAGTCCCCGGCGCCGGGGCGCACGCCGGCTCGG
>JBEPZM010000002.1:0-52135 GCA_041640835.1 Blastococcus sp. | reverse complement strand
CGTCACCGCGCTCGCCTCCACCCTGCTGCTGGCCGGCAGCGGCTGGGGCTGGTACCTCGGTCAGGTCGCCGACGCGAGCATGAACCGCACCGACGCCATCCCGGAGAGCGGCAACGAGGGCATCGGCGACGCGATGAACCTGCTGCTCGTCGGGAGCGACAGCCGGGCGAGCGCGAGCGAGGCCGAGCTCGCCCAGCTCAACACCACCGCGAACGACGGCACCAACACCGACACGATGATCCTGGTGCACGTGCCGGCCGACGGGTCCGAGGCGTCCTTCGTCTCGTTCCCGCGCGACTCCTTCGTGGAGATCCCGGGCTACGGCGAGCACAAGCTCAACGCCGCCTACGCCTACGGCTACTACGAGGAGGCCGGTGACGACGCCACGGACACCGAGCGCCAGGCCTCCGGCGCGCAGCTGCTCATCAAGACCATCAGCGGCCTGACCGGGCTGTCGATCGACCACTACGCCGAGGTGGACCTGCTCGGGTTCTTCAAGCTCTCCGAGGTCGTCGGCGGCGTCGAGGTCAACCTCTGCGCGCCGGCTCAGGACAAGGATTCCGGCGTCGACCTCCCCGCCGGTGTGCAGACGATCCAGGGGGAGCAGGCCCTGGCCTTCGTCCGGCAGCGGCACGGCCTCCCGGGTGGCGACTTCGACCGGATCGTCCGCCAGCAGACCTTCATGGCCGGGATGATCCGGAAGATGATGTCGGACAACGTGCTGCTGGACCTCGGCAAGCAGCGCCGGCTGGTCGAGGCCGCCGCGGACGCGATGACCGTCGACGAGGACCTGAAGCTCCTCGACCTGGCGGCGCAGATGCAGTCGGTGAAGCCCGACAGCATCCAGTTCCAGACGGTGCCCAACCTCGGGACCGACCGGGACCCGGACGCCGGCTCCATCGTCCGGCTGGAGGACCCGAAGGCGCTGAAGGCCTTCTTCGCCGACCTCTCCGCCGAGCCGGAGCCCGCGCCCGGCACCACTCCCCCGCCGGCCGAGACCGCCGTGCCCGTGCCGGCCGCCGAGGTGTCCGTCGCGGTCTACAACGGCTCGGGCACGTCCGGTCTGGCCGCCTCCACCGCCACGGAGCTCGAGGAGCAGGGCTTCCCGGTCGCCACCACGGGGAACGCGGACAGCCGGGACTACGAGGTCACCGAGATCCGCTACGCCGCCGGCGACGAGACGCTGGCCGCCACCCTGGCCGCGGCCGTCCCCGGCGCGATCTCCGTCGAGTCCGACGAGCCGGCGAAGGGCACCGTGCACCTCGTGCTCGGTGCGGACTTCAACGGCATCGGGCAGCCGGTCACCGCCCCGGAGCCCACGGCGCCCGCCGTGCCCGAGGAGACGTTCACGGCGGCGGACACCGGCTGCATCAACTGAACGACGGCGCCCTGCGCGCCGGCCGTACGCGAGCGGGCCCCTCCGGCAGCCGCGGTCGGGGCCCTCTGCCGTGCGGGGAGCTCAGAAGGGCAGGCGGCGGAAGACCGCGCGCGGCGTGTGCCGGAGGCCGCTCATGACGAAGCGCATCGCGCCGGGGACCCAGACCGTGTGCCGGCCCTTGCGGACGCCGGTGACGATCGCCTCGGCCACCGCCTCGGGCGTCGTGGACAGCGGCGCCTCGGGAAGGCCCTCGGTCATCTTCGACCGGACGAAGCCCGGGCGGACGACGAGCACGGAGACCCCGGTGCCCACGAGCGAGTCGGCCAGGCCGGAGTAGAACGCGTCGACGCCGGCCTTGGTCGACCCGTAGACGTAGTTGGACCGGCGGGCCCGCTCCCCGGCGACCGAGGACAGCGCGACGATCGCCCCGTGCCCCTGGCTGCGCATCCGGTTGGCCAGCACCGTGCCGACGACGACGGGAGCCACGTAGTTGACCCGGCCGAGCGCGGCGGCCGCGGCCGGATCGGTGGCCAGCTCGCCCTGGTCGCCGAGCTGGCCGAAGGCGACCACGGCGACGTCGATGTCCCCGCCGGCCGCGGCGGCGGCGACCATGCGCTCGGGCGAGCCCGCGTCGTCGGCGTCGAAGTCGACGACCTCGACCTGACCACCGGCGGCCTTCAGCTCGTCGGCGACGGCGGCCCGCCGCGGGGTGTCCCGGGCGGCGACGACGACGCGCAGCGGCCGCTCCTGCAGGTACCGCCGCGCGGTCGCGACCGCGATGTCGGACGTGCCGCCGACGAGCAGCAGCGAGCTCGGGGATCCGAGGGCGTCGATCACAGGGAGAGCCTCCTGGCCAGGTCGGACGTGAAGACGCCGTCGGGGTCGACGCGCCTGCGCACGGCGCGGAAGTCGTCGAGGCGGGGGTACATCGTCGCGAAGGTCTCCGGGCGGACCCGGGAGTCCTTCGCGAGGTAGGTCCGGCCCTCGGCGGCGACGACGACCTCGTCGAGGGAGTCGAGCAGGCCGGCCAGCCCCTTCATCACGGGGATGTCCAGCGCCAGCGTCCAGCCCGGCGACGGGTAGGACAGCATGCCGGGATTGCCGGGGCCGAAGCGCTTGAGCACGGCGAGGAAGGACGCCGTCCCGAAGGAGCTCAGCCGGTCCAGCACCTCCCGCATGGCCTCCTCCTGGCCGAAGGGCACGGTGACCTGGTACTGCACGAAGCCGCGCGGGCCGTAGATGCGGTTCCAGCCACCGACCGCGTCGAGCGGGTGGAAGAACGTCGGGATGCTCTGCAGCTGGTCGCGCTTGCGCTTCGGCGCCTTGCGGTACCAGACCTCGTTGAAGGCGGCCACGGTCGCCAGGTTCAGCAGCCCGGGCGGGAAGACGTCGGGCACCGAGATCTTGATCGACCCGTGGTACTTCAGCGGGTCGGCGCGCCGCTTCTCCGGCAGCTCGTCGAGCGTCGCGAACCGGCCGCGGGTGACCACCGAGCGGCCCATCCGCTTGCCCTTGGCGAGCGTGTCGATCCAGGCCACCGAGTACTCGTAGAGGTGGTCGGTCTCGCTGAGCAGCGTCATGAGCGAGTCGAGGTCCGGGGTGCGGTCGGTGTCGACCAGGCAGCGCGAGGACTCGATCCGCTTCAGCTGCACCTGCGCGCGCAGGATGACGCCGGTCAGGCCCATCCCGCCGGCGGTGGCCCAGAAGAGGTCCGGGTCCTGGTCGGGGCCGACCCGGCGGACCTCGCCGTCGGCGGTGAGCAGGTCCAGCCAGCGGACGTGCTGGGCGAAGCTGCCGGCCACGTGGTGGTTCTTGCCGTGGATGTCGGCGCCGATCGCCCCGCCGACCGTCACCAGCCGCGTGCCCGGGGTCACCGGCACGAAGAAGCCCTGGGGGACGAAGCGGTTCATGAGCTCGTCGAGCGAGATGCCAGCCTCGACGTCGACCAGCCCGGTCTCCGGGTCGAAGGCGAGCACCTGGTCGGCCGTGGTCATGTCGAGCACGTGGCCGCCGGCGTTCTGCGCCGCGTCGCCGTAGCTGCGCCCCAGTCCCCGGGGGACGACACCGCGACCGCCGGCCGCGGCCTGGGCCAGGACGGCGCGCACCTCGGCGTCCCCGTGCACGGGGGTGAGCACGGCCGGCGTGGGCGCGGTGCGCCCCCAGCCGTTGAGCAGCGTGGTCTCAGACATCGAAGACTCCCAACGCCATGGTCACGACCCACAGCAGACCGAGGCAGAGCAGGACGCGGTCGTGCAGGACGATCTCCTCGGGCGCACCGGCGGCGCCCTTGTCGACGTCCACGGCGTACCGCAGGATCGCCATCACGAACGGGGCGATGGAGATGGTCGACCACGGGACGCCGTCCTGGATCTCGCCCATCTCGAAGGCCCACAGGCTGTACGCGGTGACCGCCACGCCCGCGGACAGGCTCCACACGAAGCGCAGGTAGCTGGCCGAGTACTCCTTGAGCGTCTTGCGCGTGGCGGCGGCGTCGCCGACCAGCACGAGCTCGGAGTACCGCTTGCCGGCCACCATGAACAGCGAGCCGAAGGCGGCCACCAGGAGGAACCACTGCGAGAGCAGCAGGCCCGCGGCGACACCCCCGGCGATGCCGCGCAGCAGGAAGCCGGAGGCGACGACGGCGAGGTCGATCACCGGCTGGTTCTTGAGGAACACGCAGTAGGCGAGCTGGATGACGACGTAGGTGGCGAGGACGAACGCCAGCTCCGGCCGGGTCAGCAGCACCGCGGCGACCAGCGCGATCGTGAACAGCACGGCGGCCATGACCACCGCCAGCCAGGGCGGCACGATCCCCGCGGCGATCGGCCGGAACCGCTTGCGCGGGTGCCGCCGGTCCTCCTCGACGTCGATCGTGTCGTTGACCAGGTAGACGGCGGAGGCGGCCAGGCAGAACAGCAGGAAGGCGACGGCGGTCGGCCGCATCACCTCGGCGTTGAAGATCTCTCCGGCGGCCAGTGGTGCGGCCAGCACGAGGACGTTCTTGACCCACTGCCGCGGGCGGAGCGCCCGGACCAGGCCCCAGGCGAAACTGCCCCGGAACCCGGGGAGCCGGGGAGGGAGCGGCGGCAGCGGCGAGGAATCCTCCGCGAGCTCTTCCGGCGTCGCCGAGGGCGCCGGGGCGGGGGTCGACTGGGGGTGCACGGTCATGCCTTCCTGCCTGCGTCTCGGGTGGTGCGACGCCGCACGACCGTGGCCACGCCGGCGCCGAGAGCGGCGCCCGACACCACGTCCGACGGGTAGTGGACGCCCAGGAGGACCCGGGAGACCAGCATCACGACGGTGACCGCCGCCATCGGCGGCCCGCCGACCATGGGCCCGAAGCCGACGGCCGCCGCGGCGGTGGAGCAGCTGTGCGCGCTCGGGAAGGACAGCCGGCTCGGCGTCCCGACCAGAGCCGGCACGTCCTCCAGCGAGGGCCGGACCCGGCGCACGACGCGCTTGACCGCCACGCCGGCCGCGTGCGCGGCCACGACCCCGACGACACCGGACACCCACTCGTCGCGACGGCGACCGGTGGCCCAGCCGGCGGCGCCGAGCGCCAACCAGCCCAGGGCGTGCTCGCCGAAGTGCGACAGCCCCCGTGCGACCGGCACGGCCGGCGTGCCGCCGAGAGCGCGGCGCGTGGAGCGGAGCACCGCGTGGTCGATCCGGGTGAGGGCAGCGCTCGGTGCGGTCATCGAGTGACGACTGTAGACGGGCGCCTGCGCCCTCGCCGGGACGACGCGGGGCGGACCGCTCCGTCGCAATCCGCCCTGCCACTCTTGTCCCGTGTCCACCACCTCCTCCCCCGCCACCGGCGCCGGGCGCCCGCAGGAGGTCCTGCCGGCGGCCCTGCTGGCCGCCGCGCTGCGCCGCTCCTCGGCCACCCCCCTGCTGACCTCCTACGACGACGCGACCGACGAGCGGGTCGAGCTGTCGGCCGCGACGCTGGCCAACTGGGTGGCCAAGACGGCCAACCTGCTGCAGGACGAGTGCGACATCGGCCCCGGCAGCACGGTCGCGCTGGCCCTGCCCGTGCACTGGCAGACGGCGGCGGTCCTGCTGGGCGCCTGGAGCTGCGGGGCGGCGGTGCTCGACACCGCGCTCGAGGACGAGGGCCGGGCCGCCGGCGCGGACGTCGTGCTCGCCGCCCAGGACCGGCTGCCCGCGCTGGAGGAGGAGTACGACGACACCTCCCCCGCCGAGCTCTGGGGGCTGTCGCTGCACCCGCTGGGCCTGGGCATGACCGGGTACGCGGGCGCCGCCCGTGACTTCGCCGTCGAGGTGCGCACCCACGGGGACGTCTTCTTCCCCTACCGGGAGCCCGACCCGGCCGATCCCGGTCTGCTGGTCGGCGAGGCGTCGTTGAGCCTCGGCAGCCTGACCACGGCGGCCGCCGAGCTCGCCGGCCGGCTCGGCCTCTCCGAGGGCGACCGCGTCCTGGTCGACGAGCGGACCGCGGCCGAGGCCGGCCCGGTGGCCTGGCTGCTCGCGCCGCTGGCCGCCGGGGCCTCGCTCGTCCTGTGCCGCAACGCCGCGCCCGACCTGCTGGCCTCCCGCGCCACGGCGGAACGGGTGACGGCCACGCTCGGGATACGGGTCGAGGGGGTCCGCGAGCTCGGTCGCAGCGGCTGACGGGCGGTCGTGCGCGTCACACCTAGACTCCTCCGGGTGACGACCCCCGCGGCCCGGCGATCCGCGCGCGGCGCATGAGCGCCTCCGTCGCCACGACCGAGATCCCTCCCCCGACCGCCGCGGACACCGGCGCGGAGCAGGGGGGCGGGCGCGACCGACGGCGGATCGTGGCCTGGGTGCTCGCCGGCCTGACCCTGCTCCTCGCGGTGACGCTGCCCCTCGCGCCGGTGCGGGTGGACACGCCGGAGGTCCAGTGGCCGCTGGACCCGGGCGATCCGCAGTCGACCGTCGCCCTCTTCATGCCCTACCGGCCGATCGACCTGCAGGCCGAGATTCCGTGCGCGGCCGTCACCGCCCTGGCCGGGCGGCAGGAGCCCGGAGCGGCACCGGCGGTGCTGCTCGCCACGGCACTGCCCGACTCCGAGCGGGGCAGCGCGCGGGGGCTGCGTGCGACGGTCACCGAGACGAACATGCGGATCCTCTCCTCGGGCGAGGAGCTGTACAGCGGCGGCCTCCCGGAGTCGTCGGACTGCACGTTCGTGATCGCGGCGCTCCAGTCCGGCACGACCGTGACGCTCGAGCAGCCCGGCTCCGACCCCGAGGTGCTCGCCGACCGGCCGGGCCTCGGCGTCCCCGAGGTCACCGCGTTCACCACCGACCTCACTGCCGCGGACGGCTCGTCGCCGTCGGTCACCGCGCATCCGGACGCGCGGTTCCAGACCTCGCCGACGGCCCTGAAGACGGCGCTCGTCGTCGCCCACGTGGCCGCACTGCTCGGCTGCCTCTGGCTGCTGTGGCGGGCCGGCCCCTCCGCGCCCCGCCGTCGCCGGGATCCACTGCCGGCCCTGTCGGAGCCTCCGCCCGGCCGCGGCGGACGGATCTGGGCCGTGCTCGCGGACGTCGGGGTCGTGGTCACGCTGGTGGTGTGGACCCTCATCGGGTTCATCAACACCGACGACTACTACTACAGCGCCGAGGCGCGAACCCTGGACTCCGCCGGGTACGTCGGCAACCAGTTCCGCTTCTTCAACGTCCCCGAGATCCCGTTCGTCCTGCACCAGACCCTGCTCGCTCCGCTGACCGAGCTCTCGACCCAGCCGCTGGTGCTGCGACTGCCCTCCCTGGTGGCGGGCCTGGCCGTCTGGTGGCTGCTCACCCGGCAGCTCGTGCCGCTGCTGGTCGACCGGCCGCATCCCGCGCTGCGCATCGTGGCCGGTGTCGCGCTGCTGGCCTGGTGGCTGCCGTGGAACATCGGTGCCCGGCCCGAGTTCCTGATCACGCTCGCCTGGGCGGCCACGCTCACCCTCGCCCTGCAGGCGATCCGCCGCGACCGCGTCTGGCTGCTCGGCGCCGCCGCGGTCGTCGCCGGCACCGCCGTGACCATCACGGCCTCGGGCCTGTCCTGCGCGGCCACCCTGGTCGTGCTGCTCCCCCGGCTGTGGCCGCTGCTGCGCCGCTCGGCGCTGGGCCTCTGGGCGACGATCGCGCTGCTGGTGGCCTCGGCCAGCGTCGCGGCGACGATCGTCTTCTCCGACGCCACGCTCGCCAGCGCGCTCACCGCCCTGCGGGTGCACCGCGAGGTTCCCCCGGTGGAGCCCTGGTACAAGGAGGTGCTGCGCTACTACTACCTGACGCTGGGGGACGACCCCGCGCAGCGCACCTTCGGCCGCCAGCTCGCCGTGGTGCTCACCCTCGCCGTGCTGATCGGCGTCTCGGTGACCCTCACGCGGACCACCCGTCCCGGTGCGGCGCGCACCACGTGGGCGGTCCCGGCGCTGGCCTACGTGGCCGCCAACCTCGCCTTCCTGCCCTCGCCCACCAAGTGGACCCACCACTTCGGGGCGCTGGCGGCACCGGGCGCGCTGCTCCTCACCGTCGGCGTCGCGGTGCTCGTCCGGCGCCGTCCCGACCGCTGGGCGGGGGCCGCCCTCGCGGTCGGCCTGATCCTGGCCGCCACCACCGCGTTCCACGCCGGCAACCACCAGGTCGAGTACTCCGCCTACCGGGTGCTGCGCGACGTCCCGGGCGTGCTCGGGAACCCGGCCGCCTGGGTGGTGGGGACCCTCGCGGTCGTCGGGGCGCTCTGGTGGCGCGCCCGCCGCTCCTCCGAACCGGGCGCCGCCGGCTACCGCCCGTGGCCCGAGGCGGCGATCACCGTCGTGGTGACGGCGCTGGTCGCGTCGGTCCTGGTCCAGACGGCGAGCGCCTCGGCGTCCAACATCCTGCTGCGGGACAGCTGGTCGATGGTCGGCGACACCACCTCCGTGCTGCGGGGCGATCCGGGGTGCGGCTTCGCGGACGACGCCGTCGCGCTCACCCGCACGGCCCGGCTGCCGAGCACCGACGTGGGCGACCCGGCCGCACCGCCGTCCGACGACGCCACCCCGCTGCAGAACGCGTTCGAGAACCGCGAGGTGGTCCCGGAGGACGTCGACCGGTGGACCACGCGGACCGACGAGCCGGTCGACGAGACGATCGAGCTGGTGACGCCGTGGTTCGACCTGCAGGAGATGACCGAGCGGGACGTGTTGGCGATGGGCATCGCCGGGAACCCCGACGGCGGGACGACGGTGGTCGCCGAGTACGCCGATGCCGACGGCCGCGCGCTGCCCGAGGTGTTCCCGGTGGACCCGGACGAGGTCGAGGACCTCGCCTCGGGCGCGTGGACCCGGGAGAACCTCGGCGCGCGGCAGGAGCTCCCCGCGGACGCGTCCCTGGTGCGGTTCCGGTTGACCGACCGGAACCTGACCGCCGAGGGATGGCTGACCGTGACGGCGCCCTACCTCGTGGTCGGGCAGCCGCTCAGCGAGATCTTCGACGGGACGTCGGTCGGGCTCGACTGGCCGATCGGGTTCAACATGCCGTGCGTCGACCCCCCGCGGGTCGCCGACGGCATGGTCGAACCGGTCGACGTGCTGGTCTTCAGCGACACGTTCGCCGACTCCCCCGACATCACCATCATCGACGACCGGGGCGGGGCCTACGGAACCGTGGAGGAGGTCGCCGGCTTCACCACGTACCGCGGCTTCCTCCCGGGCACCTCACCGGACGTCGAGTGGGGCCGACTCGTGGTGCTGGACTACGAACTGCCGACCGACGCCTTCCGCGTCGAGCAGGGCAGCCGCACCGTCGCCGGCTGGGGCTGGTGGCCGGAAGCGGGCCCGGGCCCGTCGCCGGAGGAGGACTGAGGGAGGACGCCGGCGGTCAGCGCAGGAGACTGCGGGCGATCACCATGCGCTGCACCTGGTTGGTGCCCTCGTAGATCTGGGTGGTTGACGACCTCAGCCCGCCGCTCCCCCGCTGACCTGCGCGTTCTCCGCGGCCCGTCACATCAGTGTCACACCGAGGGTGCCGCAGCGCGCCTCTGTACGCCCCCGATTTCGGCGCGACTGCGCAACCGGTGGCGGCCCCGGACCGGTCTGGTCATGGCCAACGACACCACGAGGCCCCCCGACGACCAGTCCTGGGGACCGACGCACACCGCCCACTACCTCGACATCAGCGAGCGGCACCTCCGCGACATCCGGCGGGAGGACGAGACCTTCCCGGCGCCCCGGATGGTCGGCACCATGCCGCGCTGGTGCCCCGACGCCGTCCGGCGCTGGGTCGCCGACGGCGGCTCGACCCGGCCGCCGGCCCGCCCTACCGGCCCCAAGCGGAAGGGGCCGGGACGTGTCTAAGAAGCGGAAGCTGACGCGACGCACGGACAGCAACCCGGTGCGCGTGTACGACGACGGCCGCATCGCCTACTGGACGGGCGGCTCCCCCGGCGCAGGCAAGCGCGTGATGGAGCGCTGCGGCACCCTCGACGCCGCCAAGCTGCGCGCGACCGACATCCGGCAGGAGCTGCTCGAGCACCGGCCGGCACCCAAGGGCAACGCAACGCTCGACCAGCTGATGCGGGCCGCGGTGAAGCACTGGGAGACGGTCGGCCACCCGACCGGCACCATCCGGCAGTACCGGTCGGACTGGAACACCCACGTCCCGGCGGCCATCGGCGCCGTCCGCTGCCGCGAGGTCGGCATCTCGCACTACACGGCCATCTTCAACCGGCTCAACGAGGAGCGGGCCTCCGAGCAGGTCATCGACGCGGTCGCCCGCACCCTCGGTGCGGTGACGGTCAAGTTCGGCGTGCTCAACGGGTACTTCCCGGACGGCCGGCCGTTCGGCGGCCCCGACCTGCGGCGGGCGACGGTGTCCGGCGCCCGTGCCACCGCCGCCCGGCAGAACCGGGCGCGCAAGGAGACGCGGGTCCACCTGGACGAGTGCCCGGCGCCGGCCGACGTCGACAAGTACGCGGCGGCGTTCGAGGAGGAGTACCCCGGCTACGGAGCCCGGCTGGTCTGGCTGGCCTTCGGCACCGGCCTGCGCATCAACGAGGCGCTGGCCCTGCGGTGGGACTCCATTGACCTCGAGACCCTGGAGGTCGCAGTGGACTGGCAGCTCGACCGCTACGGGATGTGGCCGGCCCTGGCGCTGCCGAAGGGCAACAAGCCCCGCACCACGCAGCTGTGGGCCTGCTACTCCGACGTCGCAGCCACCCTCGTGGAGGACGCGCTCAACCGGGAGGGTCCCGACCACGGGTGGCTGTTCCCGCGCCACCGGTCGAGGAAGAAGTGGGCCGACCAGGCCGGCAAGCTGGCCGGCGCGGCCCGTCAGCGGTGCGACTGGCAGTGGAGGGGCTTCCACTGGCTGCGCCACGGGTGGGCGTCTTGGAGCCTCGCCCCGACGTCCGACGGTGGCTACGGCTTCAACCCGACGCGGGTCCAGGCGTGGCTGGGTCACGAGAAGCTGAGCACGACCACGGACACGTACGTGCACAAGCCACGGGGCGACAACTCGCACGTCCGCGAGGCCACCCGACGCCTGCCGGGGAGGACCAACTCGTAGTGGGATGACGGTCAGGGGTCGGCCGCGCAAGCGGCCGGCCCCTGCACTGCTGATGGCTGCAGCGTCGCCGCTTAGGCACCGGTGCGGCCCAGGCTGTCCACCGCAGGATGGCCAGATCCGGGCCGGCCGCGTACCGCGAGAGGCCGCCCGTTGAGCGCGTGGTGCACGGTCGGGGCGCGCCGTGACCAGGGACACGGCAACCTTTCCCTCACGTAAGGGTTATGTTGTGTGAGCCCACGGAGTTCTCGAGCACCGTGGGAGCAGGCGTCGGGCTACGCGCCGCCGGCGGACATCACGTCGCCGGCTGGTACGGCTCCCGGCCCACCGGTGCAGCCCTGCACCGCACTCCACGTCTTCGGCGCCGACCCGGTGCCACTCGCCGCGCCCGCTGGGCGCTCAACCCGAAAACGGTGGCATGTCTTCTGCCCTGCCCGCGCTGCCCAAGCCGCGCCTGGCCCGTCCCGCCTGGCTGTCGCCGAAGGTGGCCCGCACCGAGGTGCTCGCCGGATTGGTCGTCGCCCTGGCGCTCATCCCCGAGGCGATCAGCTTCTCCATTCTCGCCGGCGTCGACCCCCGCGTCGGCCTGTTCTCCTCCTTCGTCATGGCCGTCGTCATCGCATTCACCGGCGGCCGCCCGGCGATGATCACCGCCGCAACGGGTGCGATCGCCCTGGTTGTGGCACCGCTGGCCCTCGAGCACGGCGTCCAGTACCTGTTCGCCGCCGTCATCCTCGGCGGGATCTTCCAGATCCTGCTCGCCGCGGCCGGCGTCGCCCGCCTCATGCGCTTCATCCCGCGCAGCGTGATGGTCGGCTTCGTCAACGCGCTGGCCATCCTGATCTTCACCGCGCAGCTGCCGCAGCTCACCGACGTCCCATGGCTGGTCTACCCGCTGGTCGCCGCCGGTCTGGCGATCATCTTCCTGCTGCCCCGACTCACCACCGTCGTTCCTGCGCCGCTGGTCGCGATCGTCGTGCTCACGACCCTGGTGCTGACCGTCGGCTGGGACATCCCCGACGTCGGGGGCGAGGGCGAGCTGCCCGACAGCCTGCCGTTCTTCCTGCTGCCCGACGTGCCGTTCACGTTCGAGACGCTGAGCGTCATCGCCCCCTACGGCCTGGGCGTCGCCTTCGTCGGCCTGATGGAGTCGCTGATGACGGCCAAGCTCGTCGACGACATCACGGACACCCACTCCGACAAGACCCGCGAGTCGTGGGGCCAGGGCGTGGCCAACATGGCGTCGGGTTTCTTCGGCGGCATGGGCGGCTGCGCCATGATCGGGCAGACGATGATCAACGTGAAGGCATCCGGTGCCCGCACCCGGCTCTCCACGTTCCTCTCGGGCGTCTTCCTGCTGGTTCTCGTGGTGGCGCTCGGTGACATCGTCAGCGTCATCCCGATGGCTGCCCTGGTCGCCGTGATGATCTTCGTGTCGATCGCGACCTTCGACTGGCACAGCCTGCGCACCATCCGCCGCATGCCCAAGAGCGAGACCACGGTCATGGTCTCGACCGTCGCCGTCACGCTCCTCACCCACAACCTCGCCATCGGGGTCGGCGTCGGCGTGCTGGTGGCCTGCGTGCTGTTCGCCCAGCGGGTCGCCCACCTCGTCGACGTCGACCGGGTCGTGGACGGCGAGACGGCGCGCTACACCGTGGACGGCGCGCTCTTCTTCGCCTCCAGCAACGACCTCTACACGCAGTTCGACTACGCCGGGGACCCCGCCGACGTGGTCATCGACCTGTCGAACGCCCACGTCTGGGACGCGTCGACCGTGGCGGCCCTCGACGCGATCACCCACAAGTACGACACACGCGGCAAGAAGGTCGAGATCGTCGGCCTGAGCGGACACTCCGCCGACCGGTTCGACCGGCACACCGGCCAGCTGGCCGGGGCGCACTGATGCCCGAGCGCGAGACGAGGCGCCCCCCGGTGGGCTACGAAGAAGCAGTGACCGACAGCGCCCGCGCGGGGCTGCTGCAGATCGGCCAGGTCGCCGAGCGCACCGGGCTGAGCCTGCGCACCATCCGCTTCTACGAGGAGAACGGCCTCGTTGTCCCCACCACGCGCAGCGAGGGCGGGTACAGGCTCTACAGCGACGCCGACGTCGCCCGCCTCGAGGTCATCAAGCGGATGAAACCCTTGGGGTTCACCCTCGAGGAGATGCAGCAACTGCTCACCCTCCTCGCCGACCTGGCAGTTGCCGGCGTACGCGAGCGGGAAGCTCTCCTCGACCGGCTGCGGATGTTCCACGAGGCGGCCACAGCACGCGTCACGGCGCTGCGCGAGCAGCTCGCCGTGGCCGAGGGCTTCGCCGTCACCCTGGCCGAGCACCTTCCCCGCACCGGCTGAACCCCCGACGTCCCGGCCGGCTCTCCGAGGCCGGGACGTTGGACGCAGCGATGGACGTCCCGCGCAGTGTCGACGGGGGTCTCAGTCGCAGAAGTTGGGCTCATCTCCCCACAACCGGCGAGCACATCAGCGCAGGCGTCGATGCGGTCTCGCGCGGCGGGCCCGGGCTCCCGATCGCCGGTCCGGGGAGCACTCCCGCGCGTGGCACGGCGGCCTGGGCCGTCGATGCCGACGAGCTGCCCGACCTCGCGGTCGAGCGCCGAGCACACCTGGAAGAGGGTGTGCGCCGCCACCCAGTCGCCGCGCTCGATGCGTTGGAGCGCGTTGACCGGGATGTCGACCTCGTCGGCGAGCTGCCGGCCGTTCTCGGCCTGAGCGGCCTTGGTGACCCAGTCGGCCTGCGCGCCAGCGATGTCGCCACGGCCCCTCGGCTACTCGCCCGCGAACGCGACGAATCTGCTGAAGCGACTCGAGGAGCTCAAGTACTTGGTCCGTACTCCGGACGAGCGGCGGGCACGCTGGCGGCGACCGTCACCCGCTGACGTCTGAGCCCGCCGCCAGGACTCGCCCGCTACGTAGCTGCTCAGCACCACCCCTCCCCTACACGGTGGCGCCTGTGCCGGAGACTTGCTCGGCGTGGACATCGCGCTGACGCTGCTGGCCGCCTCCGGGGCCGCGTTCGCGTTCGCGCTGTTGTCCGCGGTCGCCGGGTTCGGCGGCGGGGTGCTGCTGCTGCCGGTGTTCACGGTCTTGTTCGGACTGCGGGTGGCGGTGCCGGTGCTCACCCTCACGCAGATCGTCAGCAACGGCAGCCGGGTCGCGCTCAACCGCGGTCAGCTGGACCGCCGACTCATCGCCCGGTTCGCGGTCGGTGCGGTGCCGTGTGCGGTCCTCGGCGCACTGCTGTTCGTGACAGCTCCGCTGGCTCCGCTGCAGCGGCTGCTCGGAGCGTTCCTGCTAGCAGTGGTCATCTGGCGGCGGGTCAACCCACGCCCTCGTCCGCCGTCCGACGCCGCGTTCGTCGCCGTCGGCGCAGTTTCAGGGTTCGGCTCGTCGTTGCTGGGCTCGGTCGGCCCCTTGACCGCCCCGTTCTTCCTCGCGCGCGGGCTGACCCGCGCGGCCTACATCGGCACCGAGGCCTCCTGCGCTCTGCTGATGCATCTGACCAAGACCGCCGCGTACGGCGCAACGGACCTGCTGTCGTCGCGGGTGCTTCTGCTCGGCCTGGCACTGGTGCCGGCGACGACCGCCGGAGCTTGGGTGGGCAAGCGCGTCCTCGGGGGAATCAGCGACCGGGTGTTCGTTCTCCTCATCGAGGCCGGACTCGTCGTGGCGGGGGTGCTGTTTCTCGTCGGGCTGTGAACGAAATCAGGTCTGCCACCCCGGCGCTCTCGCGTAGCAAGAGCGACGGCTCGCTGACACACGACAGCGGACGTGCTCAGACGCCACCGGGCGGGGTGCTGAGCAGCTGCACGGACACTGGGCCGGCGACCTCCCCCGTGGCGCCGTCACCGCACAGGCTGCGCCTGGCTCGCCGACGGCGGACCATGATCGCCGCAACGGTGGCGACAGCCACCACGAGACCGAAGACCAGGCCCGCGAAGGTCAAGGTGAGCGCGGTTGCGGCGGCCCCGGTGACGCCGATGCCGAGCAGCGTGAGCAGCGGTGCCGCGCAGCAGAGGGCGCATGCGGCTGCCCCGGCGCCGACCAGACCGCCACGTACGCGAGGGCGAAGCGTCCCGGCGGGGCCGGCGGGGCCGGATGGGGTCACGTGTCTCTCCTGTCCTGGCTTGCGGCCGGCATCGGCCGGGTGGTGATGGTGGAGAACGGAATGGGGCAGCAGTCGTTGCTCGCGCATGCCACAAGGTCATCGCAGCCGGCGTCGAGCGCGGCGCGCAGTGTGTCCCGGATGGTGTGCAGATCGGCGATGCGTTCCTCGACCTCGGCCAGCTTGGCGCGAGCCCGCTGCTGCAGTCCGGCGTCAGTCTCCCGCGCACGCCGACGGTGCCGGCTGGCGTGGGAGCGCCGGCCGACGTCGAGCAGGTCCGCGACCTCCTCGAGGGTGAATCCGAGCCGCTGCGCGGCCTTGATGACGCGCACCGTCGTGACGGTCTCGGCGCCGTAGAGCCTGTGCCCGCCGGGGCTACGGTCCGGCTCGGCCAGCAACCCTCGCCGTTCGTAGTAGCGCAGCGTCTCGATGTTCACCCCGGCCGCGGTGGCGACCTGGCCGCTACGCAGTCCCTCGGGCGCAGCGGTCTCGGCTGTCGTCGCGATCGTCATGCCGATGCCCGACCGGCGACGACGGCGCGGCGCACCAGCGCGTCGAGCACGTCAGCCCGCGCGCTGGGCACCTGCACGTCGAAAGCGACGAGCGTCTCCCCCGCCGCCTGCTCGCTCTCGGTGTCGAGGCGGGTCACGGTGAAGGTGAAGAAGGAGCAGCAGGAGGCCTCCGCGTCGGCCAGTCGCTACACGCGGGCGGGCAGCGTGTCGTCGCCGCCCAGGAGCAGGCGGGCGAACCGCGCGCCGTCTGCGGAAGGCTGCGCGTCGCGCAGGGAGGCGGCGAACAGTTCGTCGAACTCCGCCACGCGCAGCGGTTGCTCGGCGGAGGGCAGAGTGCAGGACTCGACTGGTACCCACTCCAGGCCGGGGTGAGGGGCGGTGGTGGCGGCCTTCGGAGCGGTCATGGGAGAACCGTAAGCCCGTACCTGGGTACGGGATGCAACCCTCTTCTTCCGAATGCCCTCCCCACACGGGCTGAGGTGCGCGGCCGTCGACCGCGGCGCCAACCCAGCTTTCGGGACTGGCACGCTCTGGGCCATGACGGTCGCCCGGTCCATCCTGTTGTTCGTCCTCGCGGCGGTCGCCGAGATCGGCGGCGCGTGGCTGGTCTGGCAGGGCGTGCGGGAGCACCGCGGCTGGCTGTGGATCGGACTGGGAGTGGTGGCGCTGGGCGCTTACGGATTCGTTGCGACGCTGCAGCCCGACGCGAACTTCGGCCGCATCCTGGCCGCCTACGGTGGCGTCTTCGTAGCCGGGTCTCTCCTGTGGGGCATGGTCGCCGACGGCTTCCGGCCCGACCGCTACGACGTCATCGGCGCGCTCGTCTGCCTGGTCGGCGTCGGCGTCATCATGTACGCGCCCCGAGCAGCGTAGATCCCGCAACGGCGCCAGAGTCCCATCCTCAGAACCTGTACCGGACCGCGGTCAGGTGATGCCCTCGCGGCCTCGGCCGATTCGTGCGGCGATCCACAGCGCGCATCGCCAGCAGACGTACACGCCCGGGGTGTCGCCAAGCTCGTGGACGCCCGTTCGGGGCCGGTCGCGCCCACAGCAGCCGCAGGTCACCGAGGCGCTGGACGAGGCAGCGCGGCGGCCCGGGAGCTTCACGACAGCACCGCGACCAGTTGCTCCACTGTGGGTGCGCCGGCAGGCCCCACTTCGGTGCGGAAGACCCTGCAGGACAACCCCACCGGTGCGTTCGAGTCTGCGAACGGGTCCTCCCCGTTCACCAGGACCGTCGGCGATCCCCGGAACCCACTGGCCTCGGCCTGCTCCGGGGTGGTGACCTGGCGCCGCTCAATGCGAACGTGGTCCCGGCCGGTCTGTGCCAGCGCCTCGCGTAGCCGCTCATCAGCCAGTTGCCAGTTCGGACAGCCATCGAAGTACAGCAGTTCCACTCGCATGAGAACCCCTCGATCAGCCTTGCCGGGCAGCGGGCGCGAACCTGGCGCATTCGAAGCACATGCCTACGCCAGGCGTGGCGGTCAGGCGGCGCACCCGGCGACGGCTGAAGACGCCGCCGCAGCATCCGCAGCGACGCAGACCCGGAACAGCGGCGAAGACAGCCGGGAGTGCGAGCACGCCGTCATGGTGTTCGGCCGCGGCACTACAGACAACCGCGCACCGCCTCTGCTCTTGTGGGGTGGGGCCGTGGGAAGCATCGCTATGGCGGGCGGGCAGGCAGGTCGGGAGCCGGGGACGGACGTGCTCGCGTTGCGTCGATGCGGCACGTCGACGGACGTCGGCCTCAGCGCTGCGCGAGCGCCCCGCGGAGGTTCTCCAGCGCGGCCGGCACGACGGCGTACCAGACGTTGCGCCCGCGCTTCTCACTCACCACAATGCCGGCCTCACGGAGCTTGGCGAGGTGCGAACTCACCGTGCCCTGACTGCGGCCCGCGGGCTCGACCAGGTCGCATGCGCACACCGCACCCCCCTCGGCGGTGGCCAGTAGTGACACCAGGCGCAGGCGCACCGGGTCGCCCAGCGCGGCGAACTGCCGGGCGAGCGTCTCGGCGTCGGGCTCGCTGAGCAGCGTCGAAGCCAGCGGCGCACAGCAGGCCACCACTTCAGGCTGATCGAGCACCGGCAACTCCTGCACGGTCATCGGTCCCTCCCTCGACTCTGCCGCCTCGCCGCAACACATTGACAATCGACGATACGTTCGGCACTGTGCCTCGTATTGACGAACGTCAATGTACCGCTACTTGACGCGTACGCCAGCAGGTCGCCTCACGGCCTCACTGCTGGGAGTGAGGAAGGAGCCCGCCGTGCCCGCCGCCTACGCCCTGGAGCTGCTGGCCCAGACCCGTGCGGCTGAGTTGCGCCGAGAGGCGAGCGCCGCCCGCCTTGCCGCCATCGCCGCCTGCTGCCGCCCGAGCACCTGGGCCCGTGCCGCCCACCGCGCACTCAACACCACCGCTCGACTCCGCCGCAGCGTCTCCCCCACCTGCTGCGCGACCGCCTGATCCACCGACCGGAGGACCGTTCCTGTGACCAGCACATCCGCCCCCGCCAGCACCCTTGTTCAGCAGACCGGCCTGCCGGTCATCGTCATCGGCGCCGGCCCCGTCGGCCTGGCCGCCGCCGTCCACCTCACCGACCGGGGCCTGAGCCCGCTCGTGCTTGAGGCCGGCGAGCGCGTCGGTGCCGCGATGCGCGCCTGGGGACACATCCGCACCTTCACGCCGTGGCAGTACATCGTCGACCCGGCGGCGGAGAAGTTGCTGGCCCCCACCGGCTGGACGCGCCCAGCCGGAGACGTTCCGCCGACCGGCGCCGAGGTGGTCGCCGGCTACCTCGAGCCGCTGGCCGACCTCCTCGGCGACGCCGTGGTTCGTACCGGTGCGCGGGTGGTGGCGGTGACCCGCGAGGGCTTGGACAAGTCCCGCACCCTGGGCCGCGAGCAGCGACCCTTCCTCGTCCGGGTGCAGGACCGCGACGGCACGGTCACCGACGTGCGTGCCGCGGCGGTCATCGACGCCTCGGGCACCTGGGGGCAGCGCAACCCGCTGGGCGCCTCCGGCCTGCCTGCAGTCGGTGAGGCCGAGGCCGAGGGCGCCGGTGTGCTGGTCGGCCCACTGCCCGATGTGCTGGGCGCCGACCGGGCCCGATTCGCCGGCCGACGCACCCTGGTTGTCGGCATGGGGCACTCGGCGGCCAACACGCTCCTGAACTTGGCGCAGCTGGCTCGCGAGGAGGTCGGCACCGAGATCGTGTGGGCCATTCGCGGCACCGACGCCCGCCGGCTGTTCGGCGGCGGCGAGGCCGATGGGCTGCCCGACCGCGGCAAGCTGGGCACCGACTTGCGCTCGCTGGTCGTCTCCGGCGCCATCGAGCACCACGCCGGGTTCTCCATCACCGGCCTGGAACTCACGGGCGACGGCACCGTGACCGTGGTCGGGCAGAGCGCTGAGGGTGAGCAGCGCATCGCCGGTGTGCACCACGTCGCTGCTGCGACCGGCTTCCGGCCGGATGTGGCGATGCTCGGCGAGGTGCGCCTGGACCTCGACGCCGGCCTGGATGCGCCTCGCCAGCTGGCGCCGCTGGTTGACCCGGCCTTCCACTCCTGCGGCACCGTGCCCCCCCACGGCCACCGGGAGCTCGCCCACCCGGAGGAGCCGGGTTTCTACGTGGTCGGGATGAAGTCCTACGGGCGGGCGCCGACGTTCCTCATCACCACTGGCAACGAGCAAGTCCGGTCCATCGCCGCGCACCTCTCCGGTGATGACGCGGCCGCCGACGAGGTGCAGCTGGTGCTCCCCGAGACCGGCGTCTGCTCCGTGAGTCTCCCGCTCACCGACGACGGGACCGCGGCCGGCGGCAGCTGCTGCGGCACCGCGCCGGCGGCTGAGGTTCCGGCTGAGGTGGACGCCGCGCACGCCGCGTGGGCCAACGGTGAGGCGCGGGTCGGCTTCGCCACCGGCGTCGAAGGTGGCCGGGCCGCCGACACCGACGGACGCCTACTGCTCGTGACCGAGGTGCGCGGCCAGGCGAGCGGCTCGTGCTGCGGCTGACTTCCCAGCGCCGGCCCCGCAGCTCGGGCAGCCTGGCGAGGTGACACCGCGGGATGAGCTGGCGCCGACGGCACGTCGGGCTGCGACGGGGATCCCCGCGGCCGGCGACGTCTTTCCGGGATGGCGCATCGTCGCAGTGCTGTCGGCGGGTCAGGTCGTCAGCTGGGGCGTGCAGTACTACGCGTTCCCAGTCGCACTGACGACCATCACCGCCGACACCGGCTGGTCGACCGCAGCGACGACGGGTGCGTTCACCGCTGGGCTGGTCGCTTCGGCGCTGGCCGGCATCCCGGTCGGGCGGCGGCTGGACCGCTATGGGCCACGTCCTGTGATGACCGCCGGCTCGGTGCTGGCGGCCGCGGCCATGGCCGCCGTCGCGCTGGCTCCGAACCTGGCCTGGTTCTTCGCGGCGTGGCTGGTCGCC
The DNA here is from genome assembly GCA_041640835.1 of Blastococcus sp. Lineage (GTDB taxonomy): Bacteria > Actinomycetota > Actinomycetes > Mycobacteriales > Geodermatophilaceae > Blastococcus. The sequence goes on along the minus strand of JBEPZM010000002.1, from coordinate 32,163 downwards.
GGCATCGCGATGTCGGCAACCCTGTACCAGCCGGCGTTCGCCGCCCTCACCGGCTGGTACGGCACCCACCGGGTGCGGGCGTTGACCGCGCTGACCCTGGTCGCCGGGCTGGCCAGCACCGTGTTCGCGCCGCTGACCAGCCTTCTGCTGGAGCAGCTGAGCTGGCGCAGCACCTACCTGGTACTCGCCGGTCTCCTCGCACTGGTGACCGTGCCGCTGCATCTCGCGGGGCTGAACCGGCCCTGGCCCCGGGCGGCGGCTGCCGCCGACTCGACGCCCCGGAGCCAGCGCATCAGTGAGAACGGCAGCTCGGCTCCGGTCAGCGACGGTGCGGTGCGGGCGGTGTTGAGCAGCCGGCCGTTCTGGCTGCTGTCCGGCGGTCTGACGCTGACCGCGTTCGGGCTGTACGCCACCAGCGTCACGCTGCTCATCCCGCTGCTGACCGAACGCGGCATGTCGGCCTCCCTCGCCGCAACCACCCTCGGGCTGCTCGGCGCCGGGCAGCTGCTGGGCCGCCTCGGCTACGCCCCGCTGGCCGCCCGCACCCGGCCCCACGCCCGGGCGGTGATCATCGTCGCCGCCTCCGCGGCCGCCATCGGTCTGCTGGCCGCGGTCCCCGGACCGGCGTGGGCACTGATCACGGTGGCCGTGCTGGTCGGGGCGGTCCGCGGGGCCGGGACGCTGCTCCAGGCCACGGTCGTGGCCGAGGAGTGGGGGCCGGCCCGCTACGGATCCCTCGCGGGTGCCTTTGCCGCCCCCATCACTGCGGCTGCGGCGCTTGCTCCCTTCGGCGGCGCCTCACTGACCGACATCGCCGGATCCCACACCGGCGCACTCGTCGTCCTCTCCGGGCTTGCCGCTCTCGGCGCGGTCAGCATCGCGGTCGCCACCCGGCACTGACACCGGGTACGCATCCCTGGGCCGACCACGGGCGTTCGTCGGTCGCGGGATGGTGAGGCCCGGCTACCGTGCCTGGGTGGCAGAGAGGGCGGACGAGGCACCGCCGCGGCTGAGCGGGGAGCGCGCCCGTCGTCGACAGCTGTGGCTGGCGGCCCTGAGCGGAGCGGCAGTGGGACTGCTGGGAGGTCTGGTCGGACTCGGTGGTGCAGAGTTCCGGCTGCCGCTGCTGATCGGGCTGTTCGCCTTCGTGGCACTGCAGGCGGTCATCGTGAACAAGTTGATGAGCCTTGTCGTCGTCGTGGTCGCCTTGCCGTCGCGGCTGACCGCCGTTCCGCTGGACGCCCTCGCCGCACAGTGGCCGGTGGTGGCCAGCCTGCTGCTGGGCAGCCTGCCGGGCGCCTGGTTCGGTGCAGCCTGGGCGACGAGGATGCGTGCGGCAACGCTGTACCGGGTGCTGGCGGCGCTTCTGCTCGCCATCGCGGTGGTGTTCGCCGTCCATCACCTGGACGTGATGCCGAAGCTCGAGCTGTCGTCGCCCTGGCAGACGATCGCCGGTGTCATCGCCGGCTTCGGCATCGGCGTGGTCGCAGCGGTGATGGGCGTGGCCGGCGGCGAGTTGCTGATCCCGACGATCACGCTTCTGTACACCGTGGATGTGAAGCTCGCGGGAAGCCTGTCGCTGCTGGTGTCACTGCCCACCATGTTGGTCGCGTTCTTCCGGTACAGCCGCGATCAGGCATTCGGCGTCCTCCGCGAGCACGCCGGTTTCGTCGCCGCGATGGCCGCAGGGTCGGTGGTCGGGTCGGTCACCGGGGGTCTTCTGCTGGGTTCGGTGCCCGAAGCGGTACTGGTGCCCCTGGTGATCGGGTTGCTGATCGCGTCCAGCGTCAAGGTCTGGCGGCACGCCTGACCCTGCGGCGGTGCCGCCTCAGTTGGTGGGGGCGGCGAGCAGGCGGTCGCGTAGATCGTCGACGCGGGCGGCGATGTCGTCGCGGACCAGCCGCATCCGTTCGATGCCGTCGATGCCCCTGCTCGAGGGCTCGTCAGTTACCCACGTCTCGAACCGGGTCCCCGACCTCCGCTGCGCGGCCGCGGCGACCAGGGCATCGTCGATGCGAGCCTCGGTGCCGAGGGTGACGACCACGTCGGCGGCGGCGATGAGGTCGGCGGTGACCGGGCGGGGCCGGGCGTCGGTGATGTCGACGCCGACCTCGAGCAGCGACTCCGCCGACAGGGAGTTGACCGTCTCACCGGGCCGGGTGCCGGCCGAGATGACCTCGACGCTGTTCCCTGCGGCGGCGCGCATGAGCCCGGCGGCCATCTGGGACTTGCCGGCGTTCTTCACGCACACGAACAGCAGGCGGGGCGGCGCGGGCTGCGGCGAGCTCTCGGCTGGGAGTCGGTCGGTGTGCATCAGCCGGTGTGCGCAGCGCCGGTGGTCGGGGTCGGCACGCCGAGCTCGGCCAGCAGTCCGCGGATGCGGCCTTGGATGTCGTCGCGGATCGGGCGGACCGCGTCGACGCCCTGCCCGGCCGGGTCCTCCAGCTCCCAGTCCAGGTACCGCTTGCCGGGGAAGATCGGGCAGGCATCACCGCAGCCCATCGTGATGACCACGTCGGAGGTCTCCACCGCCTCGGTGGTCAGCACCTTCGGCTTCTGGGCGGAGATGTCGATGCCGACCTCGGCCATCGCCTGCACCGCTGCGGGGTTGACCTGGTCGGCCGGCAGTGAGCCGGCTGACCGGACCTCGACGGCGTCCCCGGCCAGATGGGTGAGCCAGCCGGCGGCCATCTGGGACCGGCCGGCGTTGTGCACGCAGACGAACAGGACGCTGGGCTTCTCGGACACGGGAGGAATGCCTCTCAGCTGAGGGTTGCGGCGGGGACGAGCTCGGCCATCAGGGCGCGGACCCGGGTGTCGATGTCGGCGCGGATGGCGCGGACCTCACCGATGCTCAGCCCGGCGGGGTCGCGCACCGTCCAGTCCAGGTACCGCTTGCCGGGGTACACCGGGCAGGCGTCGCCGCAGCCCATGGTGATGACGACGTCGGCGGCCTGCACGACGTCGTCGGTCAGCGGCTTGGGGAACTCCGCGCCGAGGTCGACGCCGACCTCGGCCATCGCCTCGGTCACTGCGTCGTCGATCTGCGCCGAGGGCAGCGAGCCGGCGGACCGGACGTGCACCCGTCCGGCGGCGTGCAGGTTGAGCAGGCCGGCGGCCATCTGGGAGCGGCCGGCGTTGTGCACGCACACGAACAACACCTCGGGCACGCCGGTGGTGATGGCGCCCTTCGCCTGGGCCAGCGCGGTGAGCCGCTCGGTGGCGAACCGGGAGGTGAGCGCCGGCAGGTGCGTGGTGACCTTCGCGGTGCGGCGCAGGGCGGTGTAGGACTCGAACACGTACCGGTCGACGGTCTCCCGGGCGAACACCCCGGTGAAGCGGGAGGCCAGGTCATCGGCCAGCCGGTGCAGCGCGGCCTCGGGGGTGAGCAGGCCGGGCAGAGACTTGTCGGTGGTCATCGCGAACTCCGAACGGTGGCGGGAACGGTGGGGTCGCCGGGGAACCAGCGCCGCGCCGCCCACAGCGACACGTAGACCAGGGCGACGAGGACGGGTACCTCGATGAGCGGACCGACAACGCCGGCCAGGGCCTGCCCGCTGGTGACGCCGAAGGTGCCGATCGCGACGGCGATGGCGAGCTCGAAGTTGTTGCCGGCGGCGGTGAACGCCAGCGTCGCGGTCTTGGCGTAGCCCAGCTTCAGCCGCATGCCGAGCAGGAACGAACCGCCGAACATGAGCGCGAAGTAGGCCAGCAGCGGCAACGCGATGCGCGCGACGTCCCACGGGTTGGAGGTGATGGCGTCGCCCTGCAGCGCGAAGAGCATGACGATGGTGAACAGCAGGCCGTAGAGCGCGATCGGCCCGATGCGGGGCAGGAACGTGCCCTCGTACCAGTCGCGGCCGCGGCGGCGCTCGCCGATCGTGCGGGTGAGGAAGCCGGCCACCAGCGGGATGCCGAGGAACACCAGGACCGACACCACGATGGCCCACACGCTGAACTCCGCGGAGGTGGTGGACAGACCGAGCCAGCCGGGCAGCACCTGCAGGTAGAACCAGCCCAGCGCGGCGAAGGCGACGATCTGGAACACCGAGTTGATGGCGACCAGCACCGCCGCGGCCTCGCGGTCGCCGCAGGACAGGTCGTTCCAGATCAGCACCATCGCGATGCAGCGGGCCAGGCCGACGATGATCAGACCGGTCCGGTACTCGGCCTGGTCGGGCAGCAGGGCCCAGGCCAGGGCGAACATCAGCGCCGGGCCGATGAGCCAGTTGAGCGCCAGCGAGGCGACCAAGAGCTTGCGGTCGCCGGTGACCCGGTCGAGCTCGGAGTACCGGACCTTGGCCAGCACCGGGTACATCATCAGCAGCAGGCCGACCGCGATCGGCAGGCTGACGTTGCCCACCTCGACCGCAGACAGGGCATCGTCCAGCCCCGGCACCCAGCGGCCCAGCGCGAGGCCCAACGCCATCGCCGCGACGATCCACACCGGCAGAAACCGGTCCAGCGTCGACAGCCGGGCCATCACCGGTGTCTCGAGGTCGGTGTTCGGCCGGGGGGTCTCGGCAACGGTGTCGCTCATGTCTCCTGCAAACGTCGTGGATGGGGTGTGCACGCGGCCCGGCTGTCGCCGGCGCGGATGGAACTGGCGGTGGTCAGCAGGGACGTCGGCGGTCGGCGGCGTCGCGCGCACCGGACGCCAGCGCGGTGAGCGCACCGCCCAGCGTGGCCAGAGCGCCGGGGTCCAGGCGGTAGTAGGTGAAGCGGCCGCAGGGTTCGGCGTGGACGACACCGGCCTCGCGCAGGGCGCGCAGGTGATTGCTCAAGTTCGACTGCGTGGCGCCGGTCAGATCAACCAGATGGCAGGTGCACAGCTGCTCGATGGCCAGCAGCTCAACGATGCGGGCCCGCAGCGGGTCGGCGAGCAACCGAAGCAGCGTCAGGTCCAGGGTGGGGATCCATGCTCGTCCGGCCCCCGGCGCTAGGTCGGCCGAGCTGGACGACGTCTGGCCGGCCGCACCGACCGCTGTCACATCACTGAGCGCTGAAGTCACGCGCCAATGATGCTTCCTGCTCAGCAGCGAAGAAAGCACGGCCCGATGAACACCGCGTGAACGCCGCCGGCATGACCCGCGAGCGCGCAGAACGACGTCAGGTGGCAAGAACCGGGGTGCCGAACGGCCGTCCGGCGGCGGGCCTGCTGGACTGCGTCGTGGTCTGGCGGCACGCCTGACCCCGTAGCCGGCGTCTTGCCGGAGCGTCGAGGAGCCTGTCGGAGGTAGGCGATCCGCGGATTGGGCCGATCGACGAAACGGGGTGCGCCCCTGCGGGGGGAGGTTGTCAGCGCCGGCCAACCGGGCTCACCGTGTACGCATGAGCAGGTTCGGCCCCTCGGCTGTGCCGGCGGGCGAGCCGGCCGACCCTCGGGTGGACCGTGCCTCGATCGTCGACGAGATGGAGGCCGCGCGCGCGCAGCTGCATGCACTGCTGGACGCAGCCGACAGCGCGGCACTTCGCCGCACGAGCAGCGGAACCCGGTGGACCAACGAGCAGCTGCTGTTCCACATGGTCTTCGGCTACCTGGTCGTGCGAACCCTCCTACCTCTGGTTCGCCTGGTCAGCCGACTTCCGGCACCGGTCGGCCGCGGATGGGCAGCCCTGCTGAACTCAGCAGCGCAGCCGTTCCACGTCATCAACTTCTGGGGGTCGGTCGGCGCCGCCCGCGTCTTCGACCGCAGCCGCATGGGACCGCTGGCCGACCGCACCATCGCCGCACTGCAGCGACGCCTGATGCGGGAGCCGGAGGCTGCACTGCACCGCGGAATGCCGTTTCCGACCGGCTGGGACCCGTACTTCGGCTACCTGACCCTGGCAGAGGTCTACCGGTACCCGACCCGGCACTTCGAGCACCACCGCCGTCAGCTCAGCCTGCGCCCGCAACCGTGATCGGTACGCCGAGGGCCGCCACCTCAGCTCTCGAGAACCGAGGAGGCGCGGCGAGCGACTACTGACCCGTGCCCACTTCCATCAGCGACCCCCACCGGGCGCTCTCCGGCCGCGCCAGGTGCTGCAGCCGCCGGCGGTTGCTGCGTACCGTGCAGGCGTCGCGCCTGCTCCAGGAGGTGGCCAAGGGTGAAGACGGCGAAGGACCGTACGACGCGTGTCGCGGCCGACCTGATGGACGCGGCCGCGGTCGAAGGCCTGCGGCAGTCCCGCTCGGCGACGCAGCAGCTTGAGCACTGGGCCCGCGTCGGCCGTCTCGTCTCCGGGCAGCCGGCCGCGGCCCGTCGCCGGGTCGAGGGCGTGTTCGCCGGTGCGCTGGACGAGCGGGACCTGAGCGTTGAGGAGCGCGTCGTGTGGAACGCCGAGCTGGACACGGCCATCTCTGCAGCGGCCCGAGCCATTTCCTTCGGGGCGGTTCTCGCCGCCCGTGACGTGACCACGGTCGCCCTCGACCAGCACGGTCGTCTGACGCAGCACCCGGATGGCACGAGGCCCCACAGGTAGCGCGCCTCGGCGCCGAGACCGGTCAGACCGCCGTCCGCGCTGCCAGGCTCTGGAGGTACTCCAGCGCCTCTGGGAAGCCCTCGAAGTGCAGGAGATCGCCGGCGACTCGGCGAGCAGCGTCTTCACCTCACCTGCGGTGGCGGGGAAGAGCTCCCGGCGCGGGTTGACCACGTTGATCCGCTTGTTGGCCAGCCGCTGGTGGACGGTGGCCTCGATGCTGACGGCGGGGATGCGGTATCGAGCGAGAGGGCTGCAGCGGCCGCTACGCGGAGCACACCGTCGGCGCCTTGTCGGGGTCGCGAGGGAGATTCGGAAACATGCGCTCGCCGTGACCATTCATGGACACCGCACACCGGTCTTGGAACTACCCTGCCGCATGAACACGAGACGAATGGCCACCCTCACGGGCTGGTTGATGGTGGCCACTTTCGTCACCTCGATCCCCGCGTACTTCTTCCTCTACGCACCGGTAAGGGACAACCCGGAGTACATCACCGGTGCCGGCGCGGATCCCACGTCCAGCGTGGCACTCGGCGCTGTCCTCGAACTCGTCCTGATCGTCGCCAACATCGGCACGGCCGTGGTGCCGTACGCACTGTTCAAGCGGTACAGCCAGAGCCTCGCACTGGGCTACGTGACCGCGCGGCTGGTCGAGTGCACCTTCATCGCGATCGGCGTCCTCAGCCTGCTGACCTTCCTATTCATGCGGCAAGAAGGTACCGCCGACGCCGACCCCGTGATCGGGGAACTCCTGGTCGCCATCTACGACCGGGCCTTCCTGATCGGGCCGGGCGTCTTCGCCGGCGTCGCGAACGGGATGATCCTCGGCTACCTGATGTACCGGACGGGTCTGGTGCCCCGTGGAATGGCAGTCCTGGGGCTCGTCGGCGGTCCGCTGCTCGTCGTGGCGGCAATTCTCATCATGTTCGACGTCATCGAGCGAGGATCTGCGGTGCAGGGCATCGCGACGATCCCGGAATTCATCTGGGAGCTGTCATTCGGCGTCTACCTGATCGTCAAGGGATTCAGGCCCTCAGCCCTGCCGGCACGGGACGACAGCGTGTCCTCCGATCTGCACGCAGGTCGGTAGCCGGCCCGAGCGGAGCACGGGCCGCCCGCCCCTCAGCAGCAGCGGTGAGGCTCACCGTTGCGCATACCCCGGGGGGTATGTACCGTGGTCAACGTGGACATCCCCCAGGGCGAACTCGCCGACGTCGTCAAGCGACTCAAGCGCATCGAAGGTCAGATCGGCGGCATCGTCCGCATGATCGAGGACGGGCGCGACTGCTCCGCCGTCGTCACCCAGCTCGCCGCCGCCTCGAAGGCGCTGAGCAAGGCCGGCTTCGCCGTGGTCTCCACCGGGATGCGCTACTGCTCCACGAACGAGGACGGCGCGACCCGCGAGGTCGACCTGCGCGAGCTCGAGCGCCTCTTCCTCTCCCTCGCCTGACCACCACTCCCCCAGGAGTCACCATGAACCCGCAAATCCCCCAGCTCACCCCCGCCGAAGCCGCCGACCGAACCGAGGCCACCGTCCTCGACGTGCGAGAGGCCGATGAGGTCGCCGAGGGCCGGATCGCCGGCAGCACCCACATCCCGCTGGGTCAGCTGGCCGCGCGCACCTTCGAGCTCGACCGCAACCGGCCGGTCATCACCGTCTGCCGCAGCGGCGGGCGCAGCTCCCAGGCCGCGCAGTTCCTCGCCTCCCAGGGCTACGACGTCGCCAACCTCGACGGCGGCATGACCGCCTGGATCGCCGAAGGCCGCCCCACCGCCTGACACCGTCCCCATTTGCCTGACAGATACCCCTGCCCCGTACCGTACTGAGGAGCCTCCGTGCAGATCGACATCATCGAGACCACCGGCCTCGGCGACCGCAGCTACCTGGTCAGCGCCGACGGCGTGGGCGTGGTCATCGACCCGCAGCGCGACATCGACCGCGTGCTGAATCTGGCCGAGAAGCGGAACGTACGCATCGCTCTCGTGGCCGACACGCACATCCACAACGACTTCGTCGCTGGATCATTGGAGCTGGCCCGCACCGTTGGCGCCGACTACGCCCTTCCCGCCGGCGACACCGTGGCCTTCGAACGGACCGCGGTCGCCGACGGCGACGTGCTCACCGCCGGCCCGATGCGGCTGCGCGTGATGCACACCCCCGGGCACACCCACCACCACGTCAGCTACGTGCTCACCGACGCCGACGGCGCGGTGCAGGCGGTGTTCACCGGCGGCTCGATGCTCTTCGGCGCGACCGGCCGCACCGACCTGGTCGGCCCCGAGCACACCGACGACCTCACCCACGCGCAGTACCACTCGGTTCGCCGGCTGGTCGACGAGCTGCCCGCCGGCACCCCGGTGTTCCCCAGCCACGGATTCGGCTCGTTCTGCGCAGCCACCCCGACCAGCGGCGACTCCTCCACCGTCGGCGAGCAGGCGCGGGTCAACCCGGCGCTCACCCAGGACGAGCAGACCTTCGTCGACCAGCTCATCGCCGGCCTCACCGCCATCCCGGCCTGGTACGCCCACATGGGCCCGGCCAACGCTGCCGGACCGGCGCCGGTGGACCTGTCGATGCCCCAGCTGGTCGACCCCGCCGAGCTCGCCGACCGGCTGGCCGCCGGTGAGTGGGTGATCGACCTGCGCAGCCGCACCGCGTTCGCCGCCGGCCACCTGCCCGGCGCGCTGAACTTCGAGCTGGCCATCGCCAACTTCGTCACCTACGTCGGCTGGCTCATCCCGTGGGGCGCGCCGATCACCCTGATCGGGGAGACCGAGGAGCAGGTCGCCGACGCACGCCGCGAGCTGGTCCGCATCGGCATCGACCGGCTCGCCGGCGCCGCGGTCGGCAGCCCCGAGGCCCTGGCCGCCGGCCGGGAGCTGAGCTCCTACCCGGTCAGCGACTTCACCGGCCTGGCCGCGGCGATGGCCGCCGACCCCGACCTGGTGGTGCTCGACGCCCGCCGCGACGACGAGCGGGCCGGCGGCGGGGTGCGCGGCTCGCGGCACGTCCCCATCCATGACCTGCCCGGCCGCATCGACGAGGTCCCCGACGGCGACGTGTGGGTGTACTGCGGCTCGGGCTACCGCGCCTCGATCGCCGCCTCCCTGCTCGCCCGCACCGGCCGCCGGCCTGTGCTGGTCGATGGCGGCTACGGCGACCCCGACACCGGTGCGGCCGCCGCGGGCCTGCACGACGCCTCCACCACCGACTGACCCTCCCCCTCCACGAGAGCGATGTACCTGTGACCACGACGGCCCCCAGCCGCCAGCCCACCCCCAGCGCCCTTCCCTCCCGTCCCGGCCCGCTGGGCCGGCTCGGGGTCTGGGTGACCGCCCACGCCAGGACGACGACCGTCGTCTGGCTGCTGCTCATCGTCGGCCTCGGCTTCTTCGCCCCCCGCGTGGAGGCCGCACTGTCCGGAGCCGGCTGGCAGGCCGACGGCTCGGAGTCCGTCGCGGTCCGAGAACTCGCCGTGGACCACTTCGGCGGGAACGCCAGCTCCGCGATCCAGGTCGTCGTGCACAGCTCCGACGGCCCGGTCACCGAGGGCGCCGGAGCAGGCGTCCTCGCCCGGGCCACCGACCTGCTCACCGCCGACGACCGCATCGGTGACGTGCTCCAGCCGCAGCCCGGGGCGACCCTCAGCCCCGACGGCAGCACCGCCGTCCTGCTCGCCGGTGCCGGTGCCGACACCAATGAGATGGTCCGGGTCGCCGATGACCTCAAGGCCCCACTGGAGGAACTGTCCACGGGGCCGGTGGAGGTCAACCCCACCGGGGCGTCCCTGCTGTGGTCGGACTTCAACGAGGCCAACCTCGACGCGATGCTGAAGTCGGAGATGCTCTCCTGGCCGGTGACCCTGGGCATCCTGGTGCTCGCGTTCGGCGCGCTGGTCGCCGCCGGCCTGCCCCTGATCCTGACCCTGGCCGGCCTGGTCGCGTCGGCCGGCTCGCTGGTGCTGATCAACGAGCTCGTCCCGGTCTCCATCTGGGCGATGAACTTCGCGATGATGTTCGCCCTGGCCCTCGGCATCGACTACGCGCTCTTCCTCGTCGTCCGGTACCGGGCGGCACGGATGGGGGCGCCACCGGTGCGCGCGATCGCCGAGACCATGGACACCGCAGGCAAGGCCGTGCTGCTGTCGGGCGCGACGGTGCTCGTCTCCCTGTCGGCGGTGATGCTGGTGCCCTCGCCGTCGTTCCGGTCGATGGCCGGCGGCATCATGCTGGCCGTCGTCTTCGTCCTCGCCGCCACGCTGACGCTGCTGCCCCTGGTCCTGTTCAAGCTCGACCACCGGATCAACCGGCTGGCGCTCCCGTGGGTACGCGCAGGCGGGCACCCCTCGCCGCGGTTCGCCGCCTGGGGGGAGCGTCTGTGGAAGCGGCCACTGGCCTACGGCATCGGCTCGCTGCTGATCCTGCTCGCCCTCGCCGCCCCGATCGTCGGCCTGAAGACGGCGATGCCGTCGATCAAGGTGCTTCCGGACGACGCCAGTGCCCGGGTCGGCTACGACCGGGTGCAGGAGGCCTTCGGGGAGGGCGCGCCCGGCACGCTGCAGGTCGTCGTCCACACCGACGACGCCTCGGTGGCCGCCACCGTCCTCGGCGAGGACCCGGCCGTCGCGGGCGTCATGCCGGCGATGCCGGCGTCGGACGGCACCGACCTGGCGATGATCCAGGCGGTCCCCACCATGGACCCCTCCGACCCCGCCCTGTCCGCACTGGTGGACCGCCTGCGCGCCGACCTGCCCGACTCTGCGCTCGTCGGCGGTGCACCGGTGGAGAACCTCGACCTCAAGACCCAGCTGGACGAGTCCACACCCCTGGTCATGGGGGTCGTGCTCGTGCTGGGCTTCCTGTTGCTGCTCGTCGCCCTGCAGGCGCCGCTGATCTCACTGCTGGGCACCCTCGCCAGCCTGCTGTCCACCGCCGCGGCGTTCGGCGTCGCCCGGCTGGTCTTCCAGGACGGCATCGGAGCCGGCTTCTTCGGCTTCGAGAGCCAGGGCTTCCTCGACGCCTGGGCGCCGGTGTTCTTCTTCGCGATGATCTTCGCCATCGCGATGGACTACACCGTCTTCCTCCTCGCCAGCGCCAAGGAGCACTACGAGCGGTCCGGCGATCCGCGCGAAGCGATGATCGGCGCCCTCGCCCACTCCGGCCGGGTCATCTTCGCCGCCGGCGCGGTCATGGTCGCGGTGTTCTTCACATTCGCACTGTCCGGGCCGCTGCCACCCAAGGAGATGGGGATCATCCTCGGCGTCGCCGTGCTGCTGGACGCCTTCCTCGTCCGCCTCGTGCTGCTGCCGGTGTTGCTCCGGCTCACCGGCGCGGCCGCCTGGTGGAGCCCCGCGTGGCTCACCCGGGTGCTGCCGAACATCCGCTTCGCCCACGACTGATCACCGGTCCGACGCCCCCCGACCTACCGAGGAGATCCACCATGTGCCGAGCAGTCCCCTGCAACACCTGCGGCAAGACGACCTGGGCCGGATGCGGCCAGCACGTCGACCAGGTGATGGCCCGCGTCCCCAGCGCACAGCGGTGCCCGGGCCACCCCCGCCCCAAGCGGTCCGGAAGCTGGCTGAGCAAGCTGCTGGGCCGCCGCTGATGTCGACCACCACCGCGCCGGCAGCCCGATGACCGCCCTCGCGATCGGCATTGGCCTGGTCATCGGGGCCCTCGTCGGGCTGCTGGGCGGCGGTGGCTCGATCCTCGCGGTGCCCGCACTGGTCTACCTCGCCGGCCAGGACCTCCAGCAGGCTGTGGCCACCTCGCTTCTGGTGGTCGGCATCACCGCCGTCGTCGCGGTCGTCCCGCGGCTGCGGGAACGGCAGATCAGCTGGCGCATCGGGCTGCTGTTTGGCGTGGCCGGGGCGGTCACCGCCTTCGCCGGGGCCGCGGTCAACCGCGTGCTGCCCGATGAGCTGACCCTTGCGCTGTTCGCCGTCCTGATGGTCGGCGCCGGGGTCCGGATGCTGCAGGAGAAGCCGCCAACGGGCACCGCGTGCGCCGTCGAGGGTGGCCGGGTGAACTGGCGCCGCTGCCTGCCGCGGACGCTCGCCGGCGGTCTCGCGGTCGGTTTCCTCACCGGCCTGCTCGGCGTCGGCGGGGGCTTCCTCATCATCCCGGTGCTGGTCCTGGCCCTGGGCCTGCCGATGCCCACCGCCATCGGCACGTCCCTGGTCGTTGTGGCCATCAACTCGGCCGCAGGCTTCGCCGCGCATGCCGGAGAGGTCACTCTCGACGTACCGGTCACGGTCGCCTTCACCGCGGCGGCCGTGACCGCCGCCCTGATCGCCGCACGTCTCGGCACCAGGATCGACACCGACCGGCTCCGCCGCTGGTTCGCCTGGCTGGTGCTCGTCGTCGCCGCGGTGATCGCGGCCGAGCTCCTCGTCGACGTCCTCACCTGACCGGCGCAGCAGAGGTTCGGGGGCCGAGGGGGCACATCGCGGCGCAAGCTACCGTGGGGCCGGCCGCGCCAGCCCCCAGGCGCAGGCGGCCTGAGCCGACGGTGACCAGGGGTACGGGGCGCGTCCGCCGCGAGACCGGCTTCCGGTTGGTGACGGCCGTCAGTAGTCGACGCGCCCGAAGAAGGCAGCGCAGGATGGGTGGATGCCCGGACGAGCTACCTCGCAGGACTTCGCCGCATGGCTCGAGCTCAACCCCGACACGCGAGCCCACCTGTGGCTGGCCTGTTCTCTGCTGGTCGACGAACTCCGCGCGGAGCTCGACGCCACGGACGCTGACTGCCAGCCGTGGGAGGTCGAACTGGGGCCGTTCGGGTTCGCTGACTGCCTTCCTTCGGCGACGCGCGAGAGCTACGACGCCTACACCGCGCTGGCCTTCACCCATGCTCTCGATGCCGTCATCTGGAAGCTGGGCAATCAGCCCGGAACGCAACCCAGCTGCACGATGGAAGCGTTCGCGATGCGCGCCGTCCTGGAACGAGCCGAGATCCTGGTCGAGGAGTTGCAGGAGGTCCTCGACAGCGGCGAGCCGCCATGGTGGAGCACTGGGCACGACCCAGGCGCCGTCGACATGGACTCGATCCCCGACTTGGTCTTCCAGGACCTCGACCACGAGATGCTGTTCATGCCCCACCTCGACGGCATCGAGAACGACGAGCAACTCGCCGCGGTCCTCGGCCTCGGCGAAGAGCTGACGGTGCGCGGGTGGCTGACGCCCTACGACAACGCCACCGACCGCGGACATCCGCTCACCTGGTCGACGGACCCGTCCCCGCCCAGCAGCCCGATTGGCTGAGCGGACGCCCACCGGTCGCCGTCGGGGCCGGTCGAGGTAGTCGGCGTTGACAAGCAGCTCATTGCGCTCGGGGGGACCCCCGCCGACGGTCCGGGCAGTGACCTCGACGCCTGACTACCTCGCCACCGGCGACATCTGCTCTCCCGACCGTGAAGCCCGCGATCGCTTCCTGAGCCTGGTCGCGGATGCTCGCACCGCCGTGCAGGCCGCGCTGACTCCGCCACCACGGGTGGACACAGGCGACAGCCAGGACGTGGATGGGGAGCGCTGCCTGCACGCGTCCGGCGACCCCTCGAGCGAGGTCGCAGCGCCCTCGCCTGCGCAGCGGCTCGAGCTAGTCGTCAGCGAGCTCCTGAGCGACTGCCGCACGATCGAGCGCGCCCGGGTCAGCGTCGTCGGCTGACAGCGCCGGAGATCTCTCGGCCGGTCAGCCCGCTGGTGGGCGAACCACGATCTACGGCGCTTCGCGGATGTCCCAGCTCAGCCGCGAAGCGCAGTTGATTGCGCCACGGCGGACGGCGCGCACGGTGCTCCGCAGCCGGGGCCAGCCCGGGAGATCTCACGGAGATACCAGTGACCCTCAGCGCCGTTCCGCCGCTCCTTCCCGCTCTGCTCGCCGGCACGCTGCCGGATGGGCCGTGCGACGCCATCGAGCTCCGGGTGAGCGCCCAGAACCCGAAGGAGCTCAAGGCCAACGTCAACGCCGCGAGCACGAAGCTGCGATCGCATCCGGCCATCGCCCACCTCCAGACGCTCGACGTGGAAGCTCTACTACTGGACAAGTCGGCTGCCGGCGAGCGGCTCCGGCGGTCCGTGGGGCTGATCGAGATCCGGCGCGCCAACGCCCACCGGTACGCGCTCAACCCCGGGCAGCTCATGGGCTGGGCGCTGCCGCTCCGAGAGCACGCGGCGGTCATCCTCATGCTGTTCGACAGCGCCGCCGATCCCACCGTGGACAACCCTGACGAGCCGTTGCCGGGCAACGCCGTGAGCAGCGTGCTCGCCGAGGTGTGCCTGATGGACGAGATCCACCGGCTCTACGTCGCCGAGTGGGACCGCTGGGTTCGCTCGCCGCACTTCGGTGCGGCCGTCCGGGCCGCCGCGCAGCTGGGCGGCGTGGACATCTACGAAGGCACCGAGCGCATCGACATCACCACGACCGAAGGCACCATGGTCGCCGGCATGAAGGACGGGACCGCGTCCGGCGAGCGCAACGGGATCCGCAAGCGGACGACACGGGGTGTGCTCACCAAGATCCTCGGCGTCAGCGGCAGGATCGAGTGGCCGTACGCCGAGGTGCTGCTCTTCCCCGCGTACGAGTTGGCGTACAAGCGGCAGCGCGGCGATGACGGCAAGACACACCGCACCCGGTACCTGCAGTCGGCGACGGGACAGCACGCCGACGGCTGGCAGGCCTGGGCGCACGCCGTCGCCGAGGGCGGCACGTTCCTCGCGGCCGGCAAGCACCTGGCCGCTCACAAGGTGCCCGTCCGGGGCACCCGGCACGTGAACCCTGACGGCACGGCGAAGACCTACGACCAGCTCACCGAGCAGCAGCTCGAGCGGGCCTCGCGCACCCTGGCCGAGCACGTGCGGCTCCTGCGCGCCCGGGAGTACATGGTCGACAAGGGGGTCCCCTTCGCCATCCGGCGCGACCAGGACTTCGAGGGGTTCGCCGTCGACCACGACGACCGCCGCCCCGGGCGGTTCGGCAGCATCCAGCGGGTCGTCGATCTGCCCGAGCACTGCATCGATCTCACCGACGACCAGTGGGACGCCTGGGAGCGCCGCATCCACGACCGCACGCCGCGCGACACCCGCACCGACGGGCCCCGCGCTCCGTTCGCGGACGTCCGGCAGCAGTGGTTCGTCACTGCCGCCGGCGAGCGCCGCGAGGCCGGCGACCCCGACTGGACGCACAACCTGCGCATCGTCGCCAACGGCGACACCTACGAGGTGTTCCGCCGCGCGCGCGAGGAAGCTCACAACGACCGCGGCGAGCTGCGCGGATGGAACAGCCGGGAGGGCGAGCAGCTGTTCTCGGTGCGGCGGCGCGACCTGGACACCGGGTACGCCCGCGCGGGCATCGCCCAGGCCGCGGCCCACATCGGCGCCTTCGAGCCGGTCGTCATCGACCCGCGTCCGCTGCCTGATCCGGCCGAGCAGGAGCGCCGCCGCACCGAGCGGCTCGCCGAACTTGAGCACCTCATCGTCGTTGCGACCGATGCCGTCGATGACGCCGGGGTGGTGCACGAGCGGGCCACGGAGCGCGGACGTGGGATCGAGCAGGCGACAGCCAGCCTCGTTGCCGCCCGCACGGACCTGAAGGTCCTGACCGAAGAGCAGGAGGCGCTGGTCCTCTCCCCGGCGCCGACCGAGACTGCTGTCCCGGCTCGGACGGTGCAGGTTGACACCAGCACCCCGGCCCGGCTGTTCGGCATCCTCGACGGCGCCGCCGGCCACCGCATGCCGCGCGCTGTCTCGGACTTGCTCCACCGGCTGTCCAGGGCGCGGGTCGACGTCCGGCCGGACCCGCTGCTGCCACGGATGCTCAGGATCACCGACGTCCTGGACTGGCCGGCCGAGGACGGCACCGTCGTCCCGCTGCGGATCTGCTTCCCGGTCGAGAACCGGAAGCGGGACCTCGACGAGGCAGCGCGGGAGAACGCGCGGCGCGAGACGGCCGCCGCCCTGATCCTGCGCGACGGGTACACCGTCGATGCCGTCGCCGAACAGCTCGACTGGACCCGGGCCGAGACCGTCACCCGGGTGCGCGCCTGGCTCAAGGACCACCACCCCGTCAACGTGCCCTCCCGCGGCGGCCGGTCCGCGATCGTCGACTGCCCGAGCGCGGAGACCAAGCGAGCCGTCTGGGATGCGCTCACCGGCGCGGTCCCCGCCGAGGGCGATCAGCGGTTCGCGGAACTCGTCGTCCCCCGCTACCTCGCGCAGGTCCGCCACGCGAACAGCTGGGTGCGCCGCGACGTGACCCTCGAGCGACGGATCCTCGACGTCATCACCACGCTGCTCGGGCAGGGCATCGACGTGGACGCTGGCCTGCATGCCGCCGACCTCGCCGGGCGCGCCGGCTGCACCACCCAGCAGGTCATGTTCCTCTGCGACGGCCCCGGCGACCGCTACCGCGGCATCCTCGAGCGGGTGCCCGGACCCGGACGCCGGGTCCGGCCCCGCCGCTGCGCGGCTGGGCACCCGCTGCTGCACGTCCTGCCCACCCTTGAGACCGAGGCGTGGTCCGGGCTGCTCTGTCAGACCTGCCGGGCCACCCCCGACGGCACAGACCTGCCGCCGGGCTACTTCGAGCTCTGGAACGGCCCCGACGGGCAGCACCACGACCTCGGTAAGACGCCGGGCACCGTCCTCACCGAGGCACCGCCGCCGGTCGCCCCCGGCGCCCGTCCCCGACCGATGCTGACCATCGGCGAGGCCGCCGCCTACCTGCAGGTCAGCACCAGCGCGCTGCGCCAGTGGAGCGACGACGGGCTCGTCGCCTGCGAGCAGCGGCCCCGCCGCTACGACCAGCGCGTCCTCGACAGCGCCGACGTGTGGGCGCTCGCCGCCCGCTGGCAGGCCACCTACGGCCAGCGCACCACCGACGATGGTCGGCTCAGCCTCGCCCAGGCCACCGAGCGACTCGGCGTCCCCGAGCACTACCTGCGGGCGTTCTTGCTTGAGACGGGCAGGCTCGCCGCCGCTCGCGGCGGCGTTCGGGGCAACACCCTGCTGTTCCAGGTGACTGACGTCGATGCGGTTCCCCAGGAGTGGCGGGACCGGCATGCCGCCGACCTGATCGGTATCGGCGCTGCAGCCGAGGCGGTTGGGATGACGGTCCCGCAGCTGCGCGCAGCCGCGATCGCGGGCCGCATCCCCTCGCTGGTCACCGACGGCGGCACCCGCCGCTTCCGCCTCACGGACTTGGCCGCCCACCCCCGCCAGGTGCCACTCCAGAGCGCGGAACCCAACCCGGCACCACGTATCGCCGCCTGACGGTCGCAATGCCACGAACGTCGCATGACGCCACGGGCGGCGTCGGCACTCGGGTCTGCAAGCACACAACCTGCGGTACGCCTGCGATGCCAGCACTACCGACTCAGCGCGCCCAGCGCGTCCGTGAGCACCTTCAAGCCGGCCTGGCGAACTCCCGCATCTCTGGACTCGGCAAGGTCCACGCCGATCACGGCAACCGGCATTCGATGACGCGGACGCAGCGGCAGGCCGTCGAATCGGGGCACCCGGACGATCACCTCCATGGTCCGGTCGGGCTGATGCGGTAGCGGGAGGCGGAACCGGCCGAGCGTGCTCTCGAGCTCGCTGGCCACGCAGTACCCCTCGATCGAAGGGGTGGGGCCCGGTCTGTCGGCCCGGACGTACACGCCGGCGGTCGCTGCTGCTGTCTGCCCACTCAGGACCAGCCAGAAAGCGCCGAGCCTGTTCTGATCGTTGTACGACGGTGCGCGGTCGTACCGGACGGCCCGTCCGCGCACCGCGGCGAGCAGTTGGTCAGCCGTGCAAGCCCGCAGCCGGGCCCGCAAGCGGGATCTGGTGGACGCGTCCAGCCAGTCCGCTCGTTCACCGCTGAGTTCCCACAGTGCCGCCCACGCGGTCCATGGCGCCCACGTGCGCCCCGTGTGGATCAGCAAGCGGGCGCGGTCGTCTACGTCATGCGGATCGAACATGAGCGTCCGTCCGAAGCGCTGCGCCCGGAGCGCTCCGCTTCGGGCCAAGCGCCGTACTTCGGGCTCGCCGACCGCGAGGCGCGACGCCGCTTCAGCGACCGTCAGCAGCATCCGACGATGTTGACAGAAGCCTTGCGACACGCAAGTTATCTGCCAACCGGCCATGGGGCGACGTCTGTGGGGCTCGTCGCATGCCCACGCGATCGTCTACGCCCTTGACCTGCGACGTTGTCAGCGAAAGTGATGAGGCGTTCGCTGCACGCAGGCAGTGGGACGGCCGCGATTCGCGATCGCGATCGGACTGTCCAGGATCCGTGCCAGGTGACCCGAAGTGCTGTCGCTGCGGCGCTACCGGCAAACGCTGGCAGAGCTTCCAGCAGTGCACCGCAACACCTACGCCCATTGGACGAGTTCAGAGCAAGTCGTGCAGTTCGTCCGGGACCGCCTGCAGCGCGGCGAGCGTCACTGCGGTGATCGCGTGGGCCCACGCCTCGAGAACCAGCCAGTCGTCACCGTCGACACCGGCCTCCAGTGCGCTGGAGACCGCTCCGAGAACGTCGGTTGCTCCCCCGACGGGAGGCCGTCGGGTTGATCGGGTGACTGCTGCGGACGAACGAGGGGTCATGCATTCCACGGTGCCGAGCGATGGCCCGGGCGCCACCATCCGGCGGCCCAAGGCGCGCCCGTGCGCCGACGGCGCACGGGCACGGCCTCGACTACGGCCGCGGCGTCCAGGTCAGGGCCGCCGGCATCCGCACGTCCGCCCAGCGCTCGTGCAGGACCGCCGCGCGCTGCCCGGCCTTGCCGCGGAACGCGAGCGCCGGGTGGATGTCGATCGTGAACGGACGGCCGTGGCCGTTCGGCGTCCTGCGGATGAGCTCCCGCTCCTCGAGGACGTCGAGGGCCTTGCTGACGGTGCCGCGGTCGTGCTTGAGGTCATCGGCGATCTCGATAACGAATCGCTCCAGCCTGTTCTCGTACTCGGCGCTGGCGAGCAAGTACAGCAGCACCCGCAGGTGCACCAGGGTCAGCCCGGTGTCGTCCGTGTGGCGCCGCCCCTCGGTGCAGAGCAGGGCCAGGAGGGCGCCGCCGAAGACCATCGTGAACGGCTGCCGGTGGCGCCGGACCCTCGGGGTGAGGACGTGGATGACCTCGTCGGTCTCGACGTCCTGGAGGAGTCGGGTGGGGTTGGCGCGGGTCATGGCGGGGCCTTTCGATGTGGGCAGCGACGTCGCGTGCTGCGGCGTCCCCAGCACCTGTCCGGAGCCGTCGCCGGCCCGCATGGGTCCGTGGCCGCCCCACCACGCGAACGTGGCGAGCCGGCCACGCGCACGCCGTCAGGCACCGGCCCTGACCTGCGGCTTCGCTCCCCGGCCTTCTACGCTCTTTACCTGGATCGCATGGGCGGCGCTGCGCACCGCTCGCCGCCTGCGGCGGCACCAACGAGACAGTGGTCGGGTCTGTCAGGGGTCGGGCAAGCACATTCGCCGTCGGTGCCGCGCGTCAAACCCGTGGTGGCTGGCTCATGGTCGAGTGCAGCGACGGTGGACGGCGGCACGGTGCTACGGCGGTGCCGCGGGC
This sequence comes from Blastococcus sp., assembly GCA_041640835.1. Taxonomy (GTDB): domain Bacteria; phylum Actinomycetota; class Actinomycetes; order Mycobacteriales; family Geodermatophilaceae; genus Blastococcus. The sequence continues at coordinate 12,157 of JBEPZM010000002.1, read as the reverse complement.
GGCACCGTCCCCGCCGGCGGGTCGTCGGCCGAGCCCCTGGAGGCTCCTCGTGTACTTCATCCCCGTCGACTCCCGCGGTGCACATGTCATGGTCTGCGACGAGGCCTGCCTCGACGCGGTGCGCGAGCGTCTGCCTCTGGAGGGCACCCTGCCGCTCACGACATCCGTGGTGTGCGCCACCTGCTACGCGTGCGGGCTGACCGCTGAGGGCACGCACTGCCCGTGCGCCCGCCTCGAGCTGAGCTGCAGCAGACCGTCCTGGCTGCTCTCCGCACAACCCCGCATGGCGCTGGACGCGATCTACGAGGCCGCGGGCCCGACGATCCTCAGCGACGCCGACTGGGAGCAGCTGCAGAGCTGGGCCGAGGAAGTGTGGAACGGCGGTCTCGTGGGCCTGATGTGGGTCCGCGACCACCAGCCGGACCCCGGCCGCTGAGCCGCCTCTCCAGTGCCGAACAACTCGGCTGTCCGTGAGGCCGTCGGGTCGGATGGTTGGTGCCTGGACGTAGGTTGCACACCGTGAGCGGGACCGGCCCGGTAGACAAGCAGGCCGAGCGGTTGGCCGACTTCCGTGCACGCCTCGCGGCCGGTGCACTGACGGTCGCTCAGCTCGCGTCCCGACGTGGCGACAGCGACCCCGACGCCACCGGCGACTGGGTGGACGCGCGGCGCCTGGAGCGTTCCCTCATCGCATGCGCTCTGCCGGACCGATCCCTGGTCATTCCGGCGTTCCAGCTCACCGCAGGCGAGCCGCGCCCTGAACTCCGTCCACTGCTCGAGCGACTCCTCGGCGCAGGCCTCGATGACTGGACGGCCTGGACCTGGTTGACACAGCCGTCCAGCCTGCTGTCCGGCGAAATGCCGGAGCGCGTGGCCGTCACCGACCCGGAGCGGGCACTACGGGCGTCAGCCCGCTTCGCCGCAGAAACGAACGCCTGACCGATCCCGTCCAGGTGCCGCGCGGGTGTGCGCCCATCGGCATCCAAGACCGGTTGCCGGTTCTCGCCGCTCGGCTTGTGACAGATGGCGGCGCGCGGACGGTCCGCGGCGGTGGACGAGAGCCACCCCGCGGGGACCTGCGGGGAGCTGTTCCCCGCGCCCGCGCGACCCAAGGGGTCACCGTGTCACAACCCATCCTGCGCACCGGTTCCGCCCGACGCGCCACCGAGCCGGGGCACCGGCGCCGGGACCTGCAACGGCTGCTCACCTCGTGGTGGGCGCTCAGCGCACGTCTCCTCATCGCCCAGGCGCACAGCGGAGCCGACGAGCTCGACGACTTCACCGACGCCATCCGTGCCGTCGAGGGGGTCCTCGATTCGCGGCACCCGCTCACTTGGGATGCCGTGCAGACCGACCTGCTGCTGGCGCTGCTCAACGCCGAGCACACCGGCGATGGGTCGACGTCAGCATCGGAATGCCTGGTCTGCCGCCGGCTGGCCGACGGCCTACCGGATCCCGTCCGACAGCTGATCGGCCTGGAGCTGGCCCGATGACCGCCATCCCCATGCAGCGCGATCGCGACACCGAGCCCGTCACGGTGACCGACGACGGCGTGGAGATCTCGCACCTGCGGATCACCCACCCGGAGACGGTCGCCATCGCCCGACGCGAGCTCGCCGAGCACGGCCCGGCCGCCCTGGCCGACACCATCGCCGGCGCCATCGTCGTCGGCATGGTCGCCACAGGGCTGCAGCGCAGCACCGGTGACACCACCGCAGCCATGCAGCGGGCGCTCACCGGCTTCGACAAGGCGGTCAAGGCCCGAGCAGCTGCCACCGTGGCGCAGCTGGACGGACTGCTCAGCAGGGTCGATGCCACCGAGGCAGCCACGCGGCAGGCCGTCGCGACGACGCTGGCCCAGCTCCCCGCTCAGATCGAGCGCGGGCTGACCAGCGCGCTGGCCGGTGGCGCCGACGACGTGCGCGAGACCGTCAGACAGGCCACCGCGACGGCTCAGGCCGAAGCCCTGTCGGCCCTCGAGCGGGTGGTGGCCCTGCACAGCGAGCAGGTGCGCGCGGTCATCTCTACGGAGAACCCAGGTTCACCCATCGCCGCACTCCGGCGGGACCTCACTGCCACGGTGGAGAACACGCGGCGTGAGCTCGTCGACGGTCTCGCGGCCGTGCGTGCCCTCGTACAGGCACAGCAGGCCACCCAGGCCGGCCACGCCAAGACCTCCGCCGCCATCGGGAGGGATTGGGAGGACACCGTCGCGTTGGCCGTGGCCAGCTGGGCGCAGGCCTCCGCCGACGTCGTAGAGCACGTGGGGAGCCGGCCGGCGCCTGGAAGCTCCACGCGGAAGACCGGCGACGTGCTCGTGCGCATCATGTCCGGCAATCAGCCGGTGCTGATCGTTGAGGCCAAACACAGGCAGAAGCGGCCCAGCATGCGGGCGTTCCGCGACGAGCTCGCGGAGGCGCGGCGCGTCCGCGGTGCGCACGCCGCACTCGCGGTCGTGCCGACCGCGGACGACGTCCCCGGGCCGCCCGGCAGCAGCTGGGCGCGCGTGGACACCGCCAGCTGGATCGTCGCGGCCGAGGATCCCCAGGTGATGACCCTGGTTCTCGGCGTGGTCCGCGAGCTGACGGTGCTGGCTGCCGCGTCGTCAGGCGCCGACCCTGCGGTCGACGCCAGCCGCGCGCGGACCGCCATCGGGCACCTGCTCGACCTGCTGACCCGCTTCGAGGACGTCAGCAAGCACGTCTCCACCGCGGAGAAGGCGCTGAGCAACATCCGCAGCACCGCCGAAGGCCTCCGGGCCGCTCTGGCCGCTCAGGTCCAGGACGCCCACCGGGCGCTCAGCGACGGCGCGCAGACGAAGTAGTACCACTGGGGGGAGGAGCATCGCGCTCCTCCCCCCAGTCCAGTTCCACTGTCCTGGCACGTGCTCCGGACAGCGCCACAGACGATCGAGCCTCCGCAGGTCAGCGAGACAACACCTGGGTGTACGCGTCGATGTCCAGCGCCGGGACGGTTCCCATCCGCTGGAGTCGGGCGAGCAGCCGCATCGCGAAGAAGGCAAGGCCGACGGCCGCGTCCGCCGTCGTCATGCCGTTCACCGCCGTGGCACCGGTGGGAACCTCGAACGCGCCATCGGTGAGCCCGCAGCCCAGATCGAGCCGGTGCGTGTCCGGAAGCCCATCGAGGCCATCCTTGAGCGGCTGGCCGAACGCCGACTTCCAGCCGCTGCGGCGAGCAAGGATGCCCCCCAGGATCGACGGCGGCGGCTTGGGCGTCATGACCTCGCCGCCAGCGTGCACGATCCGCTGCGAGGTGCGGTGGAGCCCGCGGACGCTGCCAACCTTCTCGCCGGCCTCCCGCAGGTAGCCGAGGTTGAGCTCGGGCTTGATCTCGAAGACCGCGTAGACGCTCTCTGCTGGCAGGAACTTGGCGCCGTCGATCTCCCAGAACAGCGGGGTGAAGTGCCGGTCGTGGACGACCGCGTCGAGCTGCAGGCTGCTGTTGCCCTGGCTGTCGATGACGAAGGCCTGGCTGACGGCGTACCGCCTCGGCAGGAACTCCTCCAGCATGACGCGCCACCCCTCCTCGCTCCCATCGCCGATGGTCGGGCCGTGGCCGGTCAGCCTCGACGCAGCCTTCATGCGGGCGGCCAGCTGGTCGGACTTGGCCTCGAAGGCGTGGCGTAGGTCGAACGCGGGTGGGTCGCTGAAGACATCGTTGGCGGTCACGGCAGGTTCTCCTCGGTCAGGGTGGTCGCCTCGGCTTCAAGGCTGTCCGGGGTGTCGTCGATGACGGTGACTGCCACCGGCACCATGTCGACGGGGCTGATGGCGGGCACCGGCCACGGATGCCGCTCGGCCACGAGGCCGTAAAGGCGGACAGGGCCGGCCTGCGAGAAGGCCGGCACCAGCTGGGCGACGAGGCCAGCAGCCAGCCGGGCGGCGGTGCCCAGCGCGCGCTGGTCGGTACGGCTGGGCGGAGTGTCGGCTGGGTGGGTGTGCCACTCACCGACGTACCCGACCACCGAGGGCACGTCATCGCGGACGGCGGTCATCAGGGCCTGGGCGCGGCGGCCGTGCAGTAGGTAGCTGTGCCGGCTGCTGCGCGGGTCGGGCACCACCAGGGACCGGGTGATCACGACGCCGCCCTCGGCCCGGAAGCCGAGCAGGACACCGCCGGTCTCGACTGGCAGGGCCTGCTCGCCGGCGGCGAGTAGAACGTCGAGCGCGGCGCGGGCGATGAGGATGCTCGGAGTCACCGGCTGCCCCCGCCGAAGACCACCACACGCTCTTCGCCGGCCGGCACCTCGGAAGGGTCGGTGAGCAGACCGATGGTGTGCCGGGCTGCGATGGCAGCGGCCTCCCACACCGCCCACGGCGGCGTGGTGCTGACAGGGCTGCCGCAGCCAGCCTCATACACAGGTCCGCTGATCGCGGGCAGTTGCGGTGGCGGGAGGGGCTTCTGGCCCGCGGGCGGCGGGGTGCGGTCGACTCGCACGGCGTAGCCGTCGGCGAGCACCGCCACCGACAGCAGTTGACCGGCGCCGGCCGCGGCAGCCGTCGTGAGGATCGCCGTGGCGGTCGAGTCCGCGGTGGCGTCGATGACGACGTCGCAGGCGATGAGGAAGTCCGCGGCGTCGGCGACCGTCCGCAGCGGGGCCACGTGGCCGGTCACCTGCCCGTGCATGGGCCGGGCCGCGGTAAGGCTGTCAGCGACCGCGCGGGCCTTCGGCAGGCCAACGGCCGCCTCACCGAGGAGGTGGCGGGTCGTGTTGCCGGGCAGCAGCCGGTCGGTGTCGACGAGGTACAGATGTCCAACGCCGCTGCGATGCAGCAGGTCAGCGACGGCTGAGCCGATCGCCCCGACTCCCAAGATCGCGACCTGCCGCTGCGCGAGGGCTCGGGCGCCTAGGCCGGCGCGGATGGCTCGGGTGGCAGCGTCGTCGGGCGCTGACTGCAAGGCCCGCAGCTGCACCGTGTTGTCCGGGCCGGGCATCAGCTGCAGTGCGAGCGCCGCCGACACGCCGCGGCGGGTGTAGGTCAGCAGCACGCGCTGCAAGCCGACACGACGTGCCCGGTCGATCGCGGACGCGCGGTCCGGTCCGACGGCAGCGCGCAGGTCGTCCCAGTTGCGGATCGGGCCGCTTAGCTCGCCGGTGGCCGCGATCCAAATGGCGTCAGGCCCCCAGCGGCGAGTGCCGGACCGGCGGCCGGACCGGTGGTGCGCGGCGGGGCCGGCCAGTCGCAGCACGCTGTTGCGGTGGGCCTGGCAGCGCAACACGGTCCCGTCCAGGCTGTCGAGGGGGCCGTAGAGCAGCACCCGCTCCTCGGCCGCCGGTTCCAGGTAGCGCTCGAGGTCCAGTGCCGGTGCGTCGTCAGCCCACCCGGCGGCGTCGGCAGCCAGCCACGCAGTGGCCTGCTCCAGCAGCGCGGCGCCGTCCGCCCACGGCAGCTGTGTGTGGTCGGCCTCGTCGAACAGGCAGAGGGCGAGGTCGCCATCCCGGTGCCACCCCCGACTGGGTTCGTAGTACTGGTCGCCGAAGGCCTTGCCGGTCGCCACCTCAGCCCAGACCCGGCCGCCGGGCTGGACCTTCGGGGAGCGGAACGGGTACTCCTCGGGTACGACGACGTCGACGACGGTCACCAGCTGACGGGGGCCGGTGTCCCCATCGGCGGTGAACGTGAGCGCCCCGCGCCAGCCGGGCCCATCGCAGTTCGGCAGGGCATCCTCGCAGCGCCAGAAACCGGCCCGGGCCAGCGCGTCGGCCAAGGTGTCCAGCGCGTCGGCTCGGGTCAGCCGCAGGTGCTCGAAGGCCTCCGCGGCCACGGTGCCCCGGTCCTCAGTGGGTGCGGTCATCCGAACCGGCGGTTGCCAGCCGGTACCGTCCGATCCCCGGCAGCGACCTGGGTGAATCGCTTGGCTGTGCCGTCGGCGTTGCAGGTGGCGGGCATGGGGAAGACGAAGTCCGTGTCGCCTACGTCATCTACGGCCTTGCCGAGCAGGTCGCGGAAGGCCTTGGCGGCCGCGCACTTGTCGGTGCTGCGCAGTGCCTCTTCGGCCTGCTCGGCCGCGTCGAGGAACGCTGTAGCCAGGGCGGTCTTGTCCGCGTCGGCTCCGCGGACCACGACCTTCTCGCCGGGCAGGGTGGGGTCGTCCAGTCCGCATCCGAGGATGAACGCGTTGTAGAGGACGTTGCCGGTCTGCCGCAGCGCGGTGGCGTAGTAGTCGGCGTGGGTCGGCCCCGTGACAAGGCCGGTGTTGAACGCGTGCAGCGCGGCGATTTCGACGGTCAGCCCGCCGGGCTTGCGGTTCTTCAGCAGGCTGCGGCGGGTCTGCCTGAGCAGCTTCACCGTCCGCACGTAGTGCTTGTCGAAGTGGTCAGCGTCGTTCAGCTCGTTTGTCAGCTCGGTCAGCCGGTCGGGGTTGGTGGCCTGCCAGCCCTGCTGGTGATCCTTCTCCTCGCGCTTGGGCAGCTGCCAGGCCTCGACGCCGTAGGGCGAGGTCCACGGCCGGGCGGGCACCGCGTCGACGTACAGGCCGTCGTACTCCGGGAAGCTCACCTGGAGGCTGCGGGCCTGCCGATGCACCCGCACGTCGCCGTCGACGGTGGGAAAGGCCTTGCGCAGCACGCCCTCGAACTGGGCGAGGACGGTGCCGGGGAGCACGTCGTCGTCCAGGGCGGTCAGCCGGCCGAAGACGTCGACGTCCTTCATCCGTCGGATACCGACGCGGCGCTTGTAGCTGCCGATCAGGATGGGCTCGAAGCCCCAGTCGGCGATCGTCCGGTCGGCCGCGAGCGCGGCGCTGACCTCGGCGTGGGCCTTCGGCGCGTTGTCCTTGTCGGCCGTGGTCGGCTCGATGTTGCTCAAAGCGGCTTCGAACTGCGTGGTGAGCTCGGGCATGTCACTCCTACGTTCGGGTCACCGGGGGCAGAGGTGGCTCTCTGCTTCCAGTTGAGCACGCAGGGGTGACAGGAACGGGAGGGCTCAAGACCCCAGTGCCGTCACAAGGCCGTCACACCGACCGTGCCGCGCGGTTCCATCGGGTGCCGACGTCACCCTCGCGGGCGCTTGTCCGAGCGACGGTCACCGACGCTTCCAGATGGGCCTATCATGGCGTTGACCTGCGCGAACGCCGGTCGACATCCTACTTCAGGAGACTCCGTGCGATCACCATGCGCTGCACCTGGTTGGTGCCCTCGTAGATCTGGGTGATCTTGGCGTCGCGCATCATGCGCTCGACCGGGAAGTCCTGCGTGTAGCCCGCGCCACCGAAGAGCTGGACGGCGTCGGTCGTCACCTGCATGGCGACGTCGGAGGCGAAGGCCTTGGCCGAGGCCGAGAGGCGGGTGACGTCGGGGCGGCCGGCCTCGCCGGCGGCGGCCGCGACGTAGACGAGGTGCCGGGCGGCCTCGATCTTCATCTCCATGTCGGCGAGCATGAACTGCACACCCTGGAAGCTGCCGATGCTCGCGCCGAACTGCTTCCGCTCCTTGACGTAGGCCACCGAGGCGTCCAGCGCACCCTGGGCGACGCCGACTGCCTGGGCGCCGATGGTCGGGCGGGTGAAGTCCAGCGTGCGCAGCGCCGTCTTGAAGCCGGTGCCGGGCGCCCCGATGATGCGGTCGGCCGGGATGGTGCAGCCGGTGAAGTACAGCTCGCAGGTGGGCGAGCCCTTGATGCCCATCTTCCGTTCCTTGGGGCCGACGGCGAAGCCCGGGTCGTCGCGGTGGACGGCGAAGGCGGAGATGCCGTTGGCCTTCTTGTCCGGGTCGGTGACGGCCATGACCGTGTACCAGTCGGAGATGCCCGCGTTGGTGATCCAGGCCTTGGTGCCGTCGAGCACCCAGGTGTCGCCGTCGCGGCGGGCGCGGGTGCGCATCGCGGCGGCGTCGGAGCCGGCCTCGCGCTCGGACAGGCCGTAGCTGATCATCGACGCGCCCGAGGCGATCGACGGGAGGACCGTCCGCTTCACGTCGTCCGAGGCGGACAGGATGATCGGCATCGAGCCCAGCTTGTTGACCGCCGGGATCAGCGAGGCGCTGACGTCGACGCGGGCGACCTCCTCGATGACGATGCACGTCGCGATCGCGTCGGCACCCTCGCCGCCGTACTCCTCGGGGATGTGCGTGGCGTGGAAGCCGGCCGCGGTCAGCGCCTTCTGCGCCTCGATCGGGAAGCGGGCGTCCGCGTCCACCTCGGCGGCGAAGGGCGCGATCTCGCGCTCGGCGATGTCCCGCACCGCCTCGCGGATCGCATCGTGTTCTTCGGTCAGCGCGTAGAGCCCGGCGGCGTTGTTACCCACGAGTAGATGGTAGGACGCCCGACTACTGCTCGGAAGCGAGCCGCTCCTGGAGGGTGAGGTCGCGGGCGACGACGGACGCGGCCAGGTCGGCCTGGAAGCGGACCACCGCCTCCTGCAGGTCCGGATCGCCCGCGGCCAGGATGCGGACGGCGAGCAGCCCGGCGTTGCGCCCGCCGTCGATGCCGACCGTGGCCACCGGCACCCCGGCCGGCATCTGCACGATCGACAGCAGGCTGTCGAGCCCGTCGAGCCGGCCCAGCGCCCGCGGGACACCGATGACGGGCAGCGGCGTCGCGGCGGCCACCATGCCGGGCAGGTGGGCCGCACCGCCCGCGCCGGCGATGATCACCCGGAGCCCACGGCCGGCCGCCGCCTCCGCGTAGTCGAGCATCCGGCGGGGCGTGCGGTGCGCGGAGAGGACGTGCGCCTCGTAGGCGACACCGAACTCCTCGAGCGCCTCGGCGGCCGGCTGCATCGTCGGCCAGTCGGAGTCGCTGCCCATCACGATGCCGACCACGGGAACGTCGCTGTCCACGTCAGTGCTCCTCTGCGAAGGCGAAAGCGGGATCCACGACGCCGTCGGCGAGGTACCGGGCCGCCGCGACGGCGCGGGCGCGGACCTCGGCGACGTCGGCCCCCAGGGCGGTGAGGTGCCCGAGCTTGCGACCGGGCCGCTGCGCCTTGCCGTACCAGTGCAGCTTCACGTCCGGCCAGTGCGCCATCAGGTGGTGGATGCGCTCGTCGAGGCCCGGGCCGGCCCACCCCGGCTCCGCGGCCGCCCCGCCGAGCACGTTGGCCATCACCGCCACGGGCGCCGTCATCGCGGTGGAGCCCAGCGGGTAGTCCAGCACCGCGCGCAGGTGCTGCTCGAACTGGCTGGTGCGCGAGCCCTCGATGGTCCAGTGCCCGGAGTTGTGCGGGCGCATCGCGAGCTCGTTGACCAGGACGCCGTCCGCGGTCTCGAACAGCTCGACGGCCAGCATGCCGACGACGCCCAGCCGGTCGGCGATGCGCACGGCCAGCTCCTGCGCGAGCGTTGCCCGCTCCTCGCTGAGGTCCGGGGCGGGCGCGATCACCTCGGCGCAGACGCCGTCGCGCTGCACGGTCTCGACCACCGGCCAGACGGCGACCTGGCCGAACGGGGAGCGGGCCACCTGGGCGGACAGCTCGCGGAGCATCGGCACCCGCTCCTCGACGAGCAGCGTGCCGTGCCGTTCCAGCAGGTCAGCGACCTCGTCGGGACCGCGCACGACGAAGACTCCCTTGCCGTCGTATCCGCCGCGGGGGGTCTTGAGGACGACCGGCCAGCCGACCTCGTCCGCGAAAGCGGTGACGTCGTGGACGGTGGACGCCCGGACCCAGGCCGGCTGCGGCTCCCCCGCGGCGGCCAGCGCCTCGCGCAGCACCAGCTTGTCCTGGGCGTGGACGAGGGCCGCGGGGCCCGGGGCCACCCGGTGACCGGCCCGCTCGAGGGCGTGCAGGTGGTCGGTCGGCACGTGCTCGTGGTCGAAGGTGACCACCGTGGCGCCGTCGGCGAGGTCCAGCAGCGCGGCGAGGTCGTCGTGCGCGCCGATCCGCACGTCCCCGGTGACCTGCGCGGCGGATTCGTCGGCACCGGCGGAGAGCACCCGCAGCGACTGGCCCAGCGCGATCGCGGCCTGGTGCGTCATGCGGGCGAGCTGCCCGCCCCCGACCATCGCGACCACGGGAAGCCCGGTGACGGCGGAGAGAGGCGTGGGACCGGGCATGGCGCGTCGAGCGTAGCGGGCACCGCGACCGAGAACGAGTTGCCTAGAATCACCGGGTGCCTTCCCCCCGCGGCCGTTCGGCCGTCTCCGGCAGCCGCGCCCGCCGGCGGCTGAAGGAGCTCGGCGCCTTCGGTGTCGTCGGCGGTTTCGCGTTCGTGGTCGACGTCGGGTTGTTCCAGCTCCTCTACGGCTACCTCGACGTCGGCGCCGTCACCTCGAAGACACTGGCCACGCTGGTCTCGATGACGGTGGCCTTCCTCGGTCACCGCAACTGGGCCTTCGCCCACCGCGACAGGACGACGATCCGCCGGTCGTTCGCGCTCTTCACGCTCATCAACCTGGGCACCCTGGTGCTGGGCGCGGCGATCATCTGGTTCGTGCGGTACCCGCTGGACCAGGAGCGCCTGCTGATCATCCAGATCGCGAACATCGCCTCGATCGGGCTGAACAGCGTCCTGCGCTACCTGGCCTACCGGCGCTGGGTCTTCCCCGCGATCGCCGACGGCGAGGTCACGCCGGCTGCCGATCCGGCCGGCGCCGATCCCGTCCTGCCGACCGGGACCCGCGGCGCCTGACCGCTCCCCGCCCGGCTCAGCCGGCGAGCCGGGAGCCGTTCCGGCCCGGGACCACCTCGAGCCGGCTGGTGATGCGGGTCCGCAGCTCCTCGACGTGGCTGATCACGCCCACTGTGCGCCCGCCCCGGCGCAGCTCGTCGAGCACGTTCATCACCGCGTCGAGGGCCTGCGGGTCCAGCGTGCCGAAGCCCTCGTCGACGAAGAGGCTGTCGATCTGCACGCCGCCGCTCTCCGCGGTGACGACGTCGGCCAGCCCGAGCGCGAGGGCGAGGGAGGCCATGAAGCTCTCCCCGCCGGACAGGGTCTTGGTCGGCCGCCGGGTGCCGGTGTACTCGTCGAGCACCTCCAGCCCGAGGCCGCCGCGGGCGCCGTGCCGGCCCTGGGCGTCGGTGTGCAGGAAGGTGTAGCGCCCGCCGGACATGTCCTGCAGCCGCCGGCTGGCCACCTCGGACACCTGCTCGAGGCGCGCCGCCAGCACGAAGGACTGCAGCCGCATCTTCAGCCGGTTCGCGCCGCGCCCGGTCGCCAGGTCGGCCAGCGCCGTCACCTGCTCGGTCCGGGCGCGTTGCTCGTCGAGCTCCACCTCCACGGCGGTGAGCTCGCCGGAGAGCTCGTCGAGCCGGGCCACCCGGCGGCGGGCGTGCTCGAGCGTGGCGACGGCGGACTCCCGGACCGCGGTCGCCGACCGGCACGCGTCGGTGAGCGCCGCGAGATCGGGGCGGACACCGTGCTCGGCGAGCTCTGGCAACGCACCGACCTGTCGCCTCGCGATCGCAGCATGGCAACCGTTGCGGCGCTCATCGCCGGGGGCAATTCCGAGATGCTGCCCAGCTCGCTGGCGCGTGCGCTCGACAGCGGAGTGAAGCCGTCGGAGCTGAACGAGATCATCGCGCATCTTGCTTTCTACACGGGCTGGCCGAATGCCGTGTCTGCCGCCGCGGTCGCCAAGGGGGTTTTCACCGCCCGGGGGATCGGCTCCGACCAGCTCTCGTCAGGGCCGACCGAGTTGGCGAAGGAGGAGGAAGCAGCCCGGACGCAGCGTATGGCTTACGTCCAACAGACGTATGGCGAGGCGTCCCCCGCCCTGGTCGAGTACACGAACGACGTCCTCTTCGGCCAGGTCTGGCGCCGGCCCGGGTTGGCGCCGCGCGATCGGAGCCTCGTCACGATCAGCGCCCTGATTGCCAGCGGCAAGAGTGCGCAACTCGGCGGTCACCTCCCCAGAGGGCTCGACAATGGTTTGACGAGAGCGGAGGCTTCCGGGATCATCGCGCATCTCGCGTTCTACGCCGGTTGGCCCAATGCCGTATCGGCCGCCGCCGTGGCGAAGACGGTATTCGAGAGGCGGCCAAATTAGCACGGCTTTCGAGGGTGATTCATGATCGACGGGCCGACTATCGAGAACGAGGGGTCGGTCACCGGTGGGAGCCTGCGCAGGAGGGTGGGCCGGCTTCAGCGATGGCTGGGCTCCCTTCACCCGACCGGGCGGCTCCGGGACAGCGTCGTCGAGGCGGAGCAGGCAGGGCTCAGGTTTGCCTTTCGGGCTCGCAGCGCGGCGGTCACCGTCGT
>JBEPZM010000001.1:0-100386 GCA_041640835.1 Blastococcus sp. | reverse complement strand
GTCCGACCGGTCCGGCGCCGAAGACGATGACGACGTCGCCCTCGACGATGTCGCCGAGCTGCGCGCCGAAGTAGCCGGTCGCCGTGGCGTCGGTGAGCAGGACCGCGTCCTCGTCGGCCATCCAGTCCGGGATCTTGGACGGGCCGACGTCGGCGAAGGGCACTCGTACGAACTCGGCCTGGCCGCCGTCGTACCCGCCGGTGGTGTGGGAGTAGCCGTAGATGCCGCCGACGGCGGTGGCGTTCGGGTTGACGTTGTGGCAGTTGGAGTACAGGCCCCGGGCGCAGTACCAGCAGGTGCCGCAGAAGATGTTGAACGGCACCATCACCCGATCACCCACCTGCAGGTTCTGCACCGACGACCCGATCTCGTCGACCACGCCGATGAACTCGTGGCCGAACGTGTGACCGATCCGGGTGTCCGGCATCATCCCGTGGTAGAGGTGCAGATCCGAGCCGCAGATCGCGGCCAGCTGGACGCGGACGATGGCGTCGTTGGGGTGCTCGATCCTCGGCCGGTCCTTCTCCTCCACCCTGACCTTGTAAGGACCTCGGTAGACCATCGCTCGCATCGGATCCCCTCCTGGCACGCGGGCCGGCGGCTGCTGCTCGCCGGGCTCCATGCCTCTTCCCCGGTTGGGCCGGCGTGAAAATCGGCAGTTCTGCCCATCGACACGCGCATCCCGGCCATCGGAGCCGTCGATGCCGGTCAGCAGGACCGCGTGATGTACCTGGCGCGCCACCGGACGGAAGCTGGTCCGGGAACCGAGCTGTCGGGCAGAGGTGCGCCGGCCGGTCAGTGCACGAGTCGGAGGGATCGTCGGTGAGCGAGCACGTGACGTGGGAGACCTGCCCGGGCTGCGGCCGGGCGGCCGCCGTGGGCTGGCTCGACGGCGAGCCGGTCGAGTTCGACTGCCCCCGCGGGTGCCGGCTACCGGCGGGCCCCGTCTCCTCGACCTACGGGCGACGACATCCCGTGCGCGGGGACGTGCGGTAGCGGCGCCTCACCGCGGTCCAGCAGGAGGGGCAGCATCACCTCGTCGACCACCGCCGTCACCACCTCATCGTCGATGGTGGCTCCCAGCAGCAGCCAGCGTTGGACGAGGATCGCCGCGCCGGCCTCGGCCGCGAGGGAAGAATCGGCCGTGGGTGCGATCTCCCCTCGTCCGGCAGCACGACCGAAGACCTCGTCGAAGGCGGCTCTCCACTGCGCCACCGGTCCGGACTGGTAGGCGGCAGCCAGCACCGGGTCCTCGTGGACCGCACTCAGCAGCGCCCGGTTGGCCCGTCCTGCCGGACCGTTGAAGTGAGCGACCGCCGAGCCGAGCAGCACGACGAGGTCGTTCCTCAGCGAACCGGCGTCCGTGACGTCGAGGGTGCCCAGGAGGGACACCTCGGTGTAGCCGGCCAGCAGGTCGGTCTTGCCGGCCCACCGCCGGTAGATGGCTGCCTTGCCGACGCCGGCCGCGAGGGCGACCTCGTCCATGGTGAAGCCGCTGAAGCCGAGCCGGGCGAGCACGTCGACCACCGCTTCCGTGATCGCCAGGTCCTTCGCCGGGTCCAGCGGGCGACCCACGGACCGACGAGCCGGCCGGCCCGAATGTGGCACGGAGTCGTCCGGTTTTCCCATGCCCGGGACTGTAGAACGGCACCCGCCGGTCACGCGCCCTTCGCCGGCCGGACGAGCGGTGACACGGCACCCGCGAGTTCCGCTCCGGCTCCCTAGCGTCGCCTCGTGGAACTGAGACAGCTGGAGTACTTCCTCGCCGTCGTCGAGGAGGGATCGTTCACCGCCGCGGCAGCCCGCCTCTACATGGGGCAGTCCAGCCTCTCGTCGTCCCTGCTGTCCCTGGAACGGGAGCTGCGCACCGAGCTGTTCATCCGCGGACGCCGCGGAACCGAGCTGACCGACGCCGGGCGGGCGCTGCTCCATCCCGCCCGCGCCGCCCTGGCCGAGACGGAGCGCGCACGCGACGCCGTCGCCGAGGTCACCGGCCTGCTGCGCGGCTCGGTCCGCATCGCCGCCGTGCCCCTCCCCCGGAGCGTCGACGTGGCGGACACCATCCTCGGGTTCCAGTCGCAGCACCCGGGCATCGACGTGCACGTGCTGCCCGCCGGCGCCCAAGGGATGGTGGACCTCGTGAGCGACGGGCAGGTGGACTTCGCCATCGGTCCGCGAACTCCGCGCGTCGGTCCCGGCCTCCGCTTCACCCCGCTCATCAGTACGCCGCTGACCCTGGTGTGCCCTCCCACTCACCGCCTCGCCGGGGTGCGCGACGCGGCCCCCGCAGACGTCGTGGGCGAGCCGGTCCTCGACCTGGCCCGCGGGTGGTGGAGTCGGACGCTGTTCGACGCCTGGGTGCGGCAGAGTGACTCACAGCGGCGGGTCCGGCTCGAGATCAACGAGTGGCTGCCACTGCTGAGCATGGTGCAGCGCGGCATGGGCATCGCCTACGGGCCCGCGGCCTGCATCGACTCCGAGACCTTTCCTGGCCTGGCGACGGCCACGCTGGCGGGGGCGCCGCAGTGGGAGCTCGGCGTCATCGCCCGGGACGGAGCCCTCCGCGGTGCTGCGGGTCGCGCCTTCCTCGCCGCCTACCTCGACCGATGCACGCCGGCGACCACCGAGCATGGCGAGGCTGCCGTCGCGTCCCCCCGCTGACCCGTGGTGGCCCGTCCGGGTTCGAGTGGTGGACTCCGGCCTCCGGCGGTAGGAATGCGCCGTCGGTGTCCTCCCCCACCGGTCGAGCAGCCGGTGCGGTCGTGGCGAGATCGGCTCGACACCCAGGGGTGGACATGCGTGCTGACCCAGCCGGTGACCTGCTCGTGGCCGCAACCGCCGCCGCAGCCGGCCCCACGTCCGATCGTGGCCAGGCTCTGCTCCAGGCCCTCCGCCGGGTCGTCCCGTTCGACGGTGCATTCCTGGCGTTCGCGGACCCCCTCGGTCGTGGTCACCACTCCCTGGTCAGCGTCGACCTGGACGTCGCCACCGTGGAGTTCCTGTCCGGGCCGCAGGTGTCGCGGGACATCGCGCTCACCGGGACGGACAAGGCGCGCCCACCTCTGGGCCCGTCGGACCTGCCGTACCCGGCCGAGGAGCTCCCGACCTGGGCCATGTGCCTGATCCCGGCCGGCATCCACGAGGGGCTGGGCGTCGCGCTCTTCGCACGTGGAGGGCGGTACGTCGGCCACCTCGCAGTGCTGTCCGGCAGTCGGCAGTCCCCCTCCCCGGCCACCCGCCGCCGGCTCGCTGGGCTGGCGCCGGTGCTCGCACATGGCGTCGACCCGATGCGTTCGCTCCTCCTTGCCGCGCACCTGGTCCGGGGGGCCAGGGCCGGCGTGGTCCTCTGGGCGGACGGCGGCTGCCAGGCGCTGCCGGGCCTGCCGGGGGACCCGTTGCTGGTCCTTGGCTCCCCGGTCATGGCCGCCGCACGTGAGCAGATCGGCGACGGACACGTCTATTCGTCCTTCCTCTGGCCGCTCGGCGGCCCGCACGCCCCCAGCGGGCACGTGCGTGTGACCGCCCTGGCGGCGCCCGACGACGCGCCGCCGGGGGTCGCCGCGGTGGGCCTGCTGTCAGCGGGGACCGACCTGCGCGGGCTGACCCCGCGAGAACTGGAGGTCCTGGGCCTGCTGGTCGAGGGCTGCTCCAACCAGGAGATCGCCCGCGCCCTCGTCGTCGCCCCGCGCACCGTGGCCGCCCACCTCGAGCACGTCCTGATCAAACTCGACGCACCGACCAGGACACTCGCCGCCATCCGCGCAGAACGCGAAGGTCTCTACGTGCCCCCTGCCCCCCGGGGAAGACCACGATCCACATCACGGCACGGCCAGGTCTGACGACCTCCTCACGGGCCCGGCGGGTCGAGCACGCACGCTTCAGACCACGTCCGTTCCGGACAACCCCTCATCGCCACTCACCCACCGGGGATGCCGCTGGTGGGACGGCTGCCATCTCCAGGTGCCCGACTTCCCCCTCGGACGCAGATCAAGGCCGCGCGGTGGCCCATCGCGGGGCCTTCGTCGTTCCTGCCGCCAGGAAGGCGGACCCGGTCAAGCCAGCCGCAGCCGGCCGAGCGCGAGGGGCAGCCCGATCACGTCAGCTACGCCGCCGATGAACGATGGGGCTGCCATGAACCCGACTCGCGACTCTGCCGCGCGCGTGCTCGTGGGCCCCGTTGACGCTCGGAAACCCGCGTGTTGGACTCGCCGCGTGCTGCGCCTGCGCCAGGTCGTCCTCGCCGCGCACGAGCGTGCGCCGGTCGAGCAGGCGCTGCGGGAGTGCCTCGATGCCCCGGCAGCCCACCACGACCCCGGCGTCGGCAGCTTCGGTCTCACCAACGCCGTCCTTTCCGCGGGCTGCGACTTCGTCGAGGTCGTGTCGCCCTCGACGCCCGGGACGGCGGCCGGTCGGTGGCTCGCGCGGAACGGCGGGGACGGCGGCTACATGCTCATGGTCGACGGGCCGCTGACGCTCGCGGCCTCCGACCGCCTCGCGGCACTCGCCGTGCGCGAGGTGCACCGCGGTGAGCACCCCGACGTGGTGGACGTGCACCTGCACCCGCGGGACACCGGCGGTGTGCTGCTCGCTCTCGACGCCGTCGACCCACCGGGGTCGTGGCGGTGGGCCGGGCCCGCCTGGACCGGTCAGGGTCCGAGCTGCGCCGGTGGGCTCCGTGCGGTCACCGTCACGGTCCCCGATCCGGACGACGTGGTGCGCCGCTGGGCGGCCCTGCTGGACGTCCCGGTGGTCGACGGCGCATGCCGGCTCCGGCTCGACGAGGGACGCCAGGACCTCTCCTTCGTCGCCGGCGCGGTGGACGTCGCCGCCGTGACCGCCGTGCGGCTGGCGTTGCCCGGGGCAGCGCCTCGCGCGACCGACGTCGGCGGAGTGCGCTTCGAGGTCGTCCCGCTGGAGGAGGAGACATGACCGACATCGCGACCGGCACCGATCACCTGCTCGCCCGCGTCGAGGACGGCGTCGCCGTCCTGACGATGAACCGCGCGGAGCGACGGAACGCGCTGTCCGACCAGATGCTCGCCGCGCTCGGCGCCACGCTCGCACAGGTGGAGGCGGACGACGCGGTCGGTGCCGTGGTGCTGACCGGCGCCGGTGGCGCGTTCTGCGCGGGCGGTGACGTCAAGGGGTTCGCCGAGCGCTCCCCCGGTGCCCCAGGGGCGTCGGCGGAGCGGCTGCAGCGCGCCAACCAGCGCGCGACCAGCGGCCGTCTGTGGCGGATGCCCAAGCCGACCGTGGCGGCGCTGCCCGGTGCCGCTGCGGGGGCGGGCCTGTCGCTCGCGCTGGCCTGCGACCTGCGCTACGCGGCGTCCACCGCCGTGCTGACCACGGCGTTCGCCCGGGTCGCGCTCGCCGGCGACTACGGCAGTGCCTGGTTCCTCGTGCGCCTGGTCGGTCCGGCCCGCGCCCGCGAGCTGCTGTACCTCTCGCCGCGGCTCTCGGCGGACGACGCCCTCCGCCTGGGGCTGGTCAACGCGGTGGTGCCGCCGGACGCGCTCGAGCGCGAGGCGATGGCGGTGGCGCGGCGGCTGGCCGCCGGACCGCGCACCGCGCTGGCGTCGATGAAGGAGAACGTGGCGCTGGCACTGACCACCCCGCTCGAGGAGTACATGGACGTCGAGGTGACCCACCACCAGGCGACGTTCGCCACCGCCGACCACGTGGAGGCCGCACGCGCCTTCGTCGAGAAGCGGGACCCGGTCTTCGGCGGCGTCCCCGGGGCCGGTCCCGGACCCGGACCCGGCAGATGACGACGGGGCGTCCGGCGGTCCGGAAGGCTGAGGCTCGATGGACGCCGGGGGTGGACGCAGACCGGAGAGCTACACGTGGCCGCTGCTCACCGTGCTGCTCGTGATCCTCCCCCAGGTGCTGATCCCCGCCGGAAACCGGGTGGGCCCACCCGTGCATCGCCGCCCGACCGGGACCCGTCCCCCGCAGCGCTCGGCACGTCGTGCTCCTGTTGTTCTACGTGCTCGCCGTGGCCAACGCCGCGGCCGCCGCCCGACTGATGGCCCTGGTCCTCGACAACCATTCGGTGGACGGGTCTCCACTGACCGCCGGGCGGATCCTCGTGGCCGCCGGGCTGGTCCTGCTGACCAACGTGGTGACCTTCGCCCTGTTGTACTGGCAGGTGGACGCCCGGGGTCCGGCTCGGCGGGTCGCCGAGCCGGCACCGTTCCCGGACTTCCAGTTACCGCAGACGATGACCGAGGGGCTCGCTGCGCCGGGTTGGCGGCCCCTCTTCGGCGACTACCTCTACGTCGCGTTCACCAACGTGGTCGCGTTCAGCCCCACCGACACCCTGCCCCTCACCTTGCGGGTCAAGGCACTGATGGCGCTGCAATCGCTGATCTCCCTGTCGGTCCTCGTGGTGGTCCTCTCGCGGGTGATCAACATCCTGCCGACTGACCAGCCCGTCGCCGAGGTCAGGACCACCCGTGCGCACGTACGGCACGTGGTCCACGACCCGGATCACCGGAGTCCCCCGTCGAGGCGGAGCACCGCACCGGTGCAGTACGACGACGCGGCACCGGCCAGGAAGAGGGCGGCGCCCACCACCTCCCCTGGCTCGCCCGCACGCCCGAGGGCGATCGTCGCCCGGGCCCGTTCGGCGAAGGCGTCGAGGTCCCACGCGGCCGAGATGTCGGTGAGGAACGGGCCGGCCTGGATGGCGTTGACGCGCACCGTGGGGCCGAAGGCGTGCGCGAAGCCCTCCGTGAGCGTGTTCAGCCCGGCCTTCGCCGCCGCGTAGGGCAGCTCGGCGGGCGTCGGGCGGATGGCGGCGACGGACGAGACGTTGATGATCGAGCCGCCCGCGCCGGCCGCCATCCGCGTGCCGACCAGGGCGGTCAGCCGGAACGGGCCCTTGAGGTTCACGGCCACGACCTTGTCCCAGAGCGCCTCGTCCACGAGGTCGAGGCTCGGGTACAGCGGCGACAGGCCGGCGTTGTTGACCAGGACGTCCACCCGGCCGAACTCCTCGTAGGCGCGCTCGACGAGGTCGTCGCACTGGTCCCAGTGACTGACGTTGCACGCGACCGGCAGCGCGCGGACGCCGTGCTCGGCGGTGATCTCGCGGGCCGCCGTCTCGCAGGCCTCGAGCTTGCGGCTGGCGATGACCACGTCGGCGCCGTGCGCGGCGAACGCGCCGGCCATCGACCGGCCCAGACCCCGGCTCCCGCCGGTGACCAGGGCGACCGTGCCCGTGAGGTCGAACAGGGGGTCGGTCATCAGATCAGCGACCTCGCCTGGGCGAACAGGGCGAGGGCGTGTGCGTGCAGCTGGTCACCGACCGCCGGCGGTGCCAGACCGGCGCAGGCACGCGCATGGGTTCCTTCCAGCACGATGCCCAGCTTGAAGCAGGCCAGCACCCGGTACCAGGTGATCGCCGAGACATCGCGGCTGCTGCGCTCGGCGTAGCAGGCCACGAGCTCCGCCGGCGTCGGCAGCCCGCCGGCCGCCGCCAGCGACGCGGGGCGCTCCGAACCGGTGGCACGTCCCGGTCCGGGCCACGTCGCGAGCAGCCAGCCGAGGTCGAGCAGCGGATCCCCGACCGTGACCATCTCCCAGTCCACGACGGCGGCCACCTGCGCACCGGTGCGGGAGTACAGGAGGTTGGCCAGGTGGAAGTCCCCGTGCACGAGGCCGGGGCGGGCCGGCGGCGGGCGGTACCGGTCCAGCCAGTCGGCGATCTCACCGACGCCGGGGAGATCGTGGCCCGGGTAGCCGTCGAGCGCGGCATAGGAGTCCAGCTCCCGCAGCCAGCGACCGACCTGCCGCGCCAGGAACCCGTCCGGGTGCCCGAGGTCGCCCAGCCCGAGGGCCTCGTGGTCCACCTCGCCCAGGACCGCGGCGGCGCGGGCGGCGTTGCGGCCCGCCTCGTGGCGCAGCGCCGGATCGGCGGCATGCCGTTCGGGCAGCTCGACGGTCGGGTTGAAGCCGTCGACGTCCTCCATGAGGTAGAAGACGGCCCCGCCGAGGACGTCGGGGTCCGGGCATCCGGCGATGACCGCGGGAACGGGCACCGGGGTGGACGCCAGCGCCGCCAGCACCCGCATCTCGCGGATCAGCGCGTCGTTGCTGTGCCTGCGCAGGTGCCGGGGTGGGCGACGGAGCACGTACCGGCGACCGCCCCGCCGCACCCGCAGCATCACGTTCTGCGTTCCGCCGGTCAGCCGGCTGAGCTCCACGAACTCGCCCGACGGCAGGCCCTGAGCGTCCATCCAGCGCCCGAGGGCGGCGACGTCGACCAGCGCTGGATCGAGCTCCCCCGCCTGGGTCGACGTCACAGGCGGACCTTAGGTCGGTGAGGAGGAATCCGGCCAGGGGGGCCGTCGAGGCGCGGGCGCCCGAGCAGTCCGACCCTGGTCGGGTGCTCCGCCGGAGGGCACGCTCGGGCCGGCGCCCCCGGCTCTGGGAGCGCGGAGGAGACCACCATGCCGCACAGCGCGTTCCACGAAGGCCCGTTCGCTCCGGTCACCGAGGAGGTCACGGCGTTCGACCTCCCCGTCACGGGCAGCCTGCCGGTGGAGCTCAGCGGCCGCTATCTGCGCAACGGCCCGAACCCGATCGGTCTCGACGACGCCGGAGCGCACTGGTTCCTGGGCGCGGGCATGGTGCACGGCGTCCGGCTGCGTGATGGCCGGGCCGAGTGGTACCGCAATCGCTGGGTGCGGTCGCGGGACGTAGCCGCGGCGCTGGGCGAGACCTGGGTGGGTGGCCCGGAGCACGACGGGAGGGACTTCCCGGCCAACACGCACGTCCTCGCACACGGTGGACGGACCCTCGCCACCGTCGAGTCCGGTCCGCTGCCCTACGAGCTGACCGACGAGTTGGAGACGGTCGGACCCTGCGCCTTCGGCGGCACCCTGCCGGGCGGCTACGCCGCGCACACCAAGCTCGACCGCCGGACCGGCGACCTGCACGCGATCGCCTACTACTGGGCCTGGGACCACCTCCAGCACGTCGTCGTCGGCCCCGACGGCAGGGTCCGATCGACCACCGACATCCCGGTCAGCGACGGGCCGATGATCCATGACTTCGCCCTGACCGAGCGCTACGTCGTCCTGTTCGACCTGCCGGTCACCTTCAGCATGGACGCGGTCGCCGCGGGCAGCCAGCTGCCCTACACGTGGAACCCGGCCCACCAGGCCCGGATCGGCCTGCTGCCCCGGGCGGGGACTGCGCGCGAGGTGCAGTGGATCGAGGTGGAGCCGTGCTGGGTCTTCCACACCCTCAACGCCTACGACGACAGCGAGCGGGTCGTGGTGGACGTGTGCCGCTACCAGGGTTCCTACGACGTCTCCATCCTCTCGGGCCGGGGGCCGCTCACACTCGACCGGTGGATCGTCGACCCCGCCGCCGGGAAGGTCGTGGAGCAGCGACTCGACGACCGCGCCCAGGAGTTCCCGCGGGCCGACGAACGGGTGATCTCCCGGCCCCACCGCTACGGCTACAGCGCGCAGATCGCGGAGGTCAGCCGTGCGATGGTCGACGGGAACGGCGACCTCACCGACACCGCGTTCGCCAACACGCTCATCAAGCACGACCTGATGGCCGGGACGACGCAGGTGCACGCATTCGGGAGGGACGCCACCGCCGGGGAGGCGGTGTTCGCCCCGTCGTCCCCCGATGCGGCCGAGGACGACGGCTACGTCATGACCTTCGTGCACGACCCCGACCGCGGCGCCACCGACCTGGTGCTGCTGGCCGGCCAGGACTTCACCGGCGAGCCGGTGGCCCGGGTGCACCTGCCGGTGCGGGTCCCCCTGGGCTTCCACGGCAACTGGATCGGCGACTAGTCCGCGCAACCACAGGACGCACCGAGGGGCCGCGATGAGGGCGATCGTCCAGTACCACTACGGATCCTCCGACACGTTGCGACTCGAGGACGTCCACCGCCCGGACGTCGCCCCGGGCCACGTGCTGGTGCGGGTCCGAGCGTCTTCGGTGAACGCGGCTGACTGGCACGTCATGCGCGGTGATCCCACGTTGGCCCGGCTGCAGCTCGGCGTGCGCCGCCCCAAGGCGTCGATCCGCGGTCGCGACTTCGCCGGCGAGGTCGTCGAGGCAGGCGCCGGGGTGAGCCATGTGCGGCACGGCGACGAGGTATACGGCGAGACGGGCATGACCGACGGCGCCTTCGCCGAGTACGTCTGCGCGCCGGCTGATCGGATGGCGCCCAGGCCCGCCGGCCTGACCTTCGAGGAGGCCGCCGCCCTACCGCTCGCCGGCTGC
Organism: Blastococcus sp.; assembly: GCA_041640835.1. Classification (GTDB taxonomy): domain Bacteria; phylum Actinomycetota; class Actinomycetes; order Mycobacteriales; family Geodermatophilaceae; genus Blastococcus. Next base: position 90,132 of record JBEPZM010000001.1, on the reverse strand, counting down.
ACAGCCCTCCAAGGGCTTCGCGACGTAGCGCGGATCCAGCCCGGCCACCGGCTGCTCGTCAACGGCGCCTCGGGCGGGGTCGGCACGTTCGCCGTCCAGATCGGCAAGGCGCTCGGCGCGCACGTCACCGCCGTCTGCAGCACCCGAAACGTGGAACTCGTGCGCTCCCTCGGGGCAGACGACGTCGTCGACTACACGACCGCGGACATCATCGCGTCCGCTCGCCGCTTCGACGTCGTCCTCGACCTCGTGGGCAACCACCGTCTCGGTGAGCTGCGCCAGGTCCTCACCCCGCGCGGAGTCCTGGTGCTGGCCGGCGGCGGGGTGTTCGACGGCGGCAGCCTGGTCGGCCCGATGCGACTGATCGTCGCCGGCGGGCTGGTCGGCCGTGTGGTCCGTCAGCGGATCCGGCCGTTCACCGCGACACCGACCACCGAGCGCCTGAACGCGTTGGCTCGGCTGGTCGAGTCCGGGCGAGTCCGCCCGATCATCGACCGCACGTACTCGCTGGCCCAGGCGCCGACCGCGATCCGCTACCTGGAGAGCGAGCACGCCCGCGCGAAGGTCGTCGTCACCGTCCCGTGAGCGCCCCTCGGCCCGCGCCGCGATCACCTCCACGGATGGCCACCGCTGCCCCGCCTACTGGTCCCGGCCCTTCCCGCGCTGCTGGTGGTCGGCCGGCGCATGGATCGCCTCGGCAGCAGTCGCCCCATCCTCCAGCCTGCGGCGTAGCTCAGCACCGAAGCGAGCGGCGGGAGCGCCGTCCACGACGTTGTGGTCGATCGTCACCGTCAGGTCGAGGACGTCCCGGATCAGGACCTGGTCGCCGATCGCGCGCGGCCGTCTGCTCCACCCGCCCACGACCACCGACACCGAGGCGAGTGTCGAGGGTGCGATGGCGAAGCCGCTCCCGCCGGCGAACATCCCCACCGCGGTCACCTGGACCGTTCCCGTACGCAGGTGCATCCAGACGGAACGGGCCATCGCCGCGTACATCACCGGGTAGAGCCCCGGGATCCGGCCCGCGAACGGGGCGAAGCCGGCCAGCGCACGGCCCGAAGCCGTGGACGCCGGGCTCGCCTTGACCGCTCTGAGTTCTCGGCTGACCTCGATGACATCTCGCACCTCGGCGTCGCGGACCACGTGGACGAGACCGAAGGCACCCTGGTCAGTGGGGACCTCGACGAGGGTCTGGACGTCGACGTGCCGGTGCTGGACCAGTCGTCCGCGCCAGTCCCGGTAGGCGTGGACCTCCGGATGGGTCGCCACCGCCCGGGCCACCGAGGCGACGACGAACGCCGTCAACGACAACGGTGGGTCGTGCGCGTCGAGCAACTGGCGGGCGTCGGTGACGTCGACGTCGAGCAGCCCGTGCATCGGCGCGATCCGCCGTCCCGCCCGCACCGCGGCGGTGACCAGTCGACGGCTCGAAGGAAAGCGGTGGACCTCGACACCGCGCCGGCGGACGTCGCGGTCGTCCATACCGGTCACGACCGGGTGAGGCGGCGATACCCCTGCGCTCCGCTGGACGCGATGCGCTCCCATCGGGACGCCATGGTCGGGACCGGACCCAGCTGCACGACCGCCTGCCAGCGATAGGTGGTGGGCCACCGGCGGAAGACGGGGACGAGGGTGGTGACCAGACGCATCAGCCACGGCAGGGGACCTGGCCGCCACCGCTCCGTCACGTCCAGGCCGAGCGTCACCTGGTTCCCGTCACGCCGCGCCGACCAGGTACCGCCGGTCAGGCGGGCGCCGTCGATCTCCACGTGCCACCGCCCCTGCTCGGACGCGGCGTCCGCGAGAAGGCGGATGTCCGGCAGCGCCGGGGCGAGGGCCACCCGGGCGCGGTGCCCGTCCTCCTCGAGCACGACGGCCTCGATCCGGGACCGGTCCGGTGTGAGTTCCACGTGCTGCCCTGGACCCACAGCCGGCAGGGGACCATCCTGGCTCCGATTGACCTCCAGGGCGGAGACCGGCCCGGCGTACTTGATGAGGTGCCGGCGGTGCAGGCCGGCGCCGGGCAGCCGTCCGGTGGAGGCCTCGCGTCCGTCGATGCGGATCGAGGGGCGCGTGTCGGTGACCCTGACCAGGTCGAATCCGCTCATCCAGACGAGCAGCAGTGCCTTGGGCCGGTCGATCCCCGCGCTGACCGGCGCCAGCAGCTGCCCCCGGCGACGTCGTCGGCCGTCGCGGTCGTCGATGCGGACGTCGATCGAGCGACCATCGACGTCGGTGAACCCCACCTCCGCATCGACGCCGGCCTCGGCGATGTCCAGCCGCCCGACCCGGAAGTCCGTCTCGGTCCAGGACCCGATCCCTCCGCCGATCTCGTAGCCGGCCGCGTCCAGCCGGAGACCACGCTGGAGGTAGTAGTCCACGCGCCGGTCCGCCCGCCGGGACAGGAAGGCGAGCAGGCCTCGGCCGTGGACCTCGTCGTCGAACCACTGCAGCTCGACGCCGTCGTAGACCGGATCGTCGGACAACTCGAGGTTGAGCAGCCGCGCAATGGGCGACAGGCTCAGCGAGAACGGGCACAGCGGGCCGGCTTGGGTACGCGCGTCGTCCCGGGCGGAGGGTTCTCCGGCTGTCATGGGCGCCTCGGCTCGGTATGCACCGAGGCAGGGTGAACTCCGGTGCGGCCGGCCGCGGAACCGGTGAGTGTGGAGCTTCCGATACGAACGCCGCGGAGGGTCCCGGCGCCGGTGTCCGTCATGTGGGGTGGTGGACCGCCTGCAGCCCGTAGACGGGGGTCGGGAGCCCCTCGTACCGGGCCTTGAGCTGGAGGGCGAGGTAGAGCGAGTAGTGCCGCGACTGGTGCAGATTGCCGCCGTGGAACCACAGCGCTTCCTGCTGGGTGGGCTTCCACATGTTGCGCTGCTCCCCCTCCCACGGGCCGGGGTCCTTGGTCGTGTCCGAGCCCAGGCCCCACACCTTGCCCACCGTGTCGGCCACCTCCTGGCTGATCAGGTCGGCCGCCCAGCCGTTCATCGACCCGTATCCGGTGGCGTAGACGACGAGGTCGGCCGGCAGTTCGGTGCCGTCAGCGAGGACGACCGCGTCCTCGGTGAGGTGGTCCACCTGGCCCCGGACCAGCTTCACGTGCCCGTCGGCCACCAGGTCGGCGGCACCGACGTCGATGTAGTAGCCGGAGCCGCGGCGCAGGTACTTCATGAACAGGCCGGAGCCGTCCTCGCCCCAGTCGTGCCAGAAGCCGGCCTTCTCCAGCCGCTCGTAGAAGTCGGCGTCGCGTTCCTTCATCTGCTCGTACAGCGGGATCTGGAACTCGTGCATGATCCGGTACGGCAGCGACGCGAAGATCAGATCCGCCTTCTCGGTCGTCACCCCGGCGGCCACCGCCTCCTCCGAGTACAGCGCCCCCAGTCCGATGTCCATGAGCGTGGCGCTCTTGACGATGTGCGTCGACGAGCGCTGGACCATCGTCACGTCGGCGTCGTGCTCCCACAGCGCGCCGCAGATGTCGAAGGCGGAGTTGTTGCTGCCGATGACGACGACCTTCTTGCCGGCGTAGGCGTCCGGGCCGGGGTGCGCCGAGGAGTGCTGCTGGTCGCCACGGAACACGTCCTGCCCCGGGAGGACCGGGATGTTCGGCTTGCCCGACATCCCCGTGGCCAGGACGACCTGCTTCGGCCGCAACGTGAGCGGCTTGCCGTGCCGCTCGACCTCGACGGTCCACTCGCCCCGCTCGGGCGAGTAGCTCGCACTGGTGGCGACGGTGCTCCCCCAGTACGGGATCTCCATGACCCTGACGTAGGACTCCAGCCAGTCGCCGATCTTGTCCTTGGGCGAGAAGACCGGCCAGTTCTCCGGGAACTTCAGGTACGGCAGGTGGTCGTACCAGACCGGGTCGTGCAGGCACAGCGACTTGTAGCGGCCTCGCCACTGGTCTCCCGGTCGGTCGTGCTTGTCCACGACCAGCGCCGGCACGCCGAGCTGGCGGAGCCGGGCGCCGAGCGCGATGCCGCCCTGCCCGCCCCCGATGACCAGAACATCGGGCTGGACGCTGATGCCGAGTTCGGCCTCCTCCTTCTCCCGCCGCTCGAGCCAGGTGAGGCGCTCCTTGTTCGCGCCGTGCTCGGCGCCCATCGGCCGGGCCGGCCCGCGGGGCTCCTCGAAACCCTTCAGCTCGTAGAGGGTGGTCAGGAACGTCCACGCCTTCGTCCGGTCGTCCTCCTCGACCAGCCGCAGCAAGCCGCGGCCACGACCGACAGCGGTCTCGAAGGTGAACCAGGCGGTGGTGACCCCGTCGGCCTCGTCGGGCGGCTCCTCGACGGCGAAGCCGGTCGGGTCGGTCCGCTCGAGGGTCTCTGCGAGCAGGTCTGCGATGCCGTCGGGGTTCTCGACGGTGGTGATGTTCCAGGTGAAGGCGAGCAGGTCGCGCCAGAAGCTCGTCGCCGCGAACATGCCGGCGGCCCGCGCTACGTCCCGGGCGCGCAGCGCCTCCTCGAAGTCGGCGAGCCAACGCTCGGCCCGCTGCGTGGGGGCGTGGGTGGGTGTGTCCAGCGTCTGCGTCATGCCGTGTACCTCCAGCGGCCCCCGTGGGCGGATGTGATGAGCACACCGCACGGGGTCCGGCTCCGGAAGGCGTTGCTGCGTGCTCCCGTCGCTCGGCCGGCATCCGAGCCCTGGGCGGTTGACCGGTGGCTGAGCGCGGGGCCAGCATGACCGGACCAGCGTCCTCCGGACGACCGCCGTGCATGTCCCTAGGAACGGGGAGAGCACATGAGCAACGCAGAGACGATCACGGTGCCCCATCTCGGCACCTCGACCATCGGCTATCAGCTCGGCAAGGCCTACGACGCCTCTCTCCCGACGCTGGTCATGGTCAACTCGTTCACCACCTCGGTGGAGCTGTTCCGACCCCAGTTCGCGGACGAGAGGCTCGCCGCCACCGCCAACCTGCTCGCCATCGAGCCGTACGGTCACGGCCGGACCCGCGCCTCGTACGAGCAGTTCACCTACTGGGACTCCGCGCTCGCCAACCTCCAGGTGCTCGACGCGCTCGGCATCCGCGAGGCGTTCGTCCTGGGCACGTCGCAAGGCGGGTGGATAGCGGCCCGCATGGCCATGCTCGCCCCTGACACCGTCAAGGGCATCGTCCCGCTCGGCACGTCGATGGACACCGAGAGCCAGCGCAGCCGGAACCTCGGATGCTGGGACGGGGTCGGCTTCTGCGCGCCGGCCATCGCCGCACTCGCCGGGAGCGTCGACGACGACTGGGTGATCCCGACCGAACTCGTCGACGCCGTTCTCGCGGAGGGTCTCGGCGATGACGTGCCACCCGAGGAGCGCACGTTCTGGCACACGACGCACCAGCAGAACTACGTCGGCGATGCCGGGCGTCAGCGCCTGCGGACCAGCACCATCAACCTGAGCGACCGCGACGGCCTGCACAGCCGCCTCGACAGCGTGCGGTGCCCGGTCCTGTGGATGCACGGCACCGCGGATCGGGTGTACTCCGCCGCCAACGCCCGCGAGGAGATCGAGCTCTTCGTCAACAGCGCGGACGCCGAGCTCCGCGTCGTCGAGGACGGCCAGCACTTCCTGAGCGCCTCGCACCCGGACGACGTCAACCCCGCGGCGATCGAGTTCATCAACCGCTGGAAGTAGCTGCCATCACCGCGGCCGGGTCACCAGCGCGGTGATGGTCGGAGGTGCGCGGTCAGGACCGCCACCGCTTGCGTACGTCCTCGGCGAAGGCCGCGTACTCCCGGACGGGGAGGATCTCCTCGAGCGTGAGGTGATGGCTCATCGGCAGGGCGCCCATCACGATCTGGTCCAGCTGATCGTGCGACTCCACCTCCACGATGCCGAGGACGCGGCGCTGCCCGGCGACCTTGTACAAGCTCTTGATGACCCCGCCCTCGATAGCGGCCAGCGCCGCCTGCGTCTCCGCTTCCCATGCGTCCCAGAACTCATCACGGTCGAGCCGGGTGTGTTCGACGCGGAAGCTCACATGAAAGAGCATGCGGGTACTCCATGTGTCCAGGCGGCGCCTCGACCGACGCCGCTGCCGTCGGGGGTGGCCGACAGCGTGCTCGCGTCCTGCCCGCGCGACAAGACGTCCGACGGTCACGGATGAGCCGGCGGCAGTCCTCGCCACGCACCGGCCCCGGAGGCGTGAGGTCGTCGCCTCCCGCAGGACCGATGAGTTCCCGCGACGCCGCTCGTCCGACCCTGCGAATGCTCGTCGCGGATGACGGAGGTACCTGTGGGAGACGTATGGCCGATCGTGCACGCCGAACGTGCGGCGCTGATCGACGACCTCCAGAGCCTCGACGCCGCGCAGTGGGAGGAGCCGTCGCTCTGTGCCGGATGGACCGTGCACGATGTCGCCGCCCATCTGGTCGACACGGCCCGGACCACGCGGCTCCGATTCGTGGCCGGCCTCGCCTGGGCGCGGTTCGACTTCCACCGCCAGAACGCCCGCGGCGTGCAGCGCCATCGAGGTGCCTCACCGCAGGAGACGCTGGAGCGGCTCCGCAGTGTGGCGTCGCGCCGATCCACCCCTCCCGCACCGCTCGACAGCCGGCTCGTCGAGGAAGTCGTCCACGGCGAGGACATCCGCCGACCCCTGGGGCTGAGCCACTCCTACTCCCAGGAGGCCGTCCTCCGATCGCTCCGGCTGCAGGCCCGCACCCCAGAGGCCTTCGGCGGCGCGAGAGAGCTGGTGTCCGGCGTCCGGCTGACCGCGACGGACGCCGACGTGTCGATCGGCGACGGTCCGGACGTGACCGGCCCGGCCTTGTCGCTCCTGCTGGCTGTGTCCGGCCGGCGGGTGGCACTGGACGATCTCGACGGACCGGGGATCCCCGCGCTGACAGCGGCACCCTGACCGGCCGATTCGGGCGTCAGCGCTGCGCGGCGCGGTTGATGGCGACGACCTCGTCGAGGGACGGGAGCGCCTCGAAGGTCGCGAAGTGCTCCATCAGGCGGTCCCGGCTTCGTGGGGCCTCGGCCTTGTCCGCCGCGGCCAGCGCCTGCCGCAGCTCCGCCCTGTCCAGCTCCGTGCAGTACGCCGGGGTCCCCGGCTGCTGGCGCCACGAGTCGGCGAGGGCGCCGGCGTCGTACCCGTCGAAGCCGGTGTCCTCGACCAGGGCCATGCCCAGCGCCCGGTCCGCGGCCGCGTCCGCGGCAACGGGGATCGCGATCCGGCCGGGCGTTCCGGCGGGCGCGTTCCTCGTGTCGAACGAGCCGGACAGGATGGCGTTCCACGCCTTGACGACGGGGCGGCCCAGCTGCTCGACCACCCACAGGCTCTCGACCTGGCCGTCGTCCAGCGCCGCGATGCGGCCGTCGCGCACCGGGTAGTAGTTCGACGTATCCAGCAGGACCGCGCCGTCGGAGAGCCGGTCGACGAGCGGACGGATGTCCGGGATCCGAGCCAGCGGGATGGACACGATCAGGGCCTCGACGTCGGTGACGACGTCATGCGCGTGGACGGCTCGCGCGCCGGTGGCGGTGACCTCGGCCGGGATGGTCTCCGGGCCGCGGGAGTTCGCCACCGTCACGTCGTGCCCGGCCATGGCGAGTCGTCGGGTCAGGGTGGCGCCGATGTTGCCGACGCCGAGGATGCCGATCTTCATGGTGGTGTGCTCCGTGGGGAGAAGGGTCAGGACGGGTCGGTGGAGTGCGGGGCCATGCCCGCAGGTACGGGCGCCCGGCCGACGAACAAGGTGCCGAGGACTGCGCCGAGGCCGAGGACTGCCGCGGTTCCGAAGGCCACCTGCCCCGCGGACTCGGACTGCGCCAGGCCGAGCACGCCGGCGTCCGAGGCGTCGGAGCCGATCGTGTACGCGGAGATGAGCACCGCACCGCCTGCGGCGCCGGCCAGCTGCTGGACGGTGGTGAAGGCCGCGGTGCCGTGCGGGTAGAGGTCGGCGCGGAGTGCCGCCAGCGCCGTCGTCGTCATCGGGGCCCACATCAGGGCTTGCGACGCGGACATGACCAGGTAGGCGGCCAGCGCCGTCCCGACCGCCGTGTCCCGGTCCACGGTGCTGAGGAACCAGAGGGACGCCACCCAGATGAGCGCTCCCGGGACGGCCAGCGGTCGTGGTCCGACCCGGTCGTACACCCGCCCGCCCAGCGCGGAGACGAGGGAGATGGCGGCCCCGCCCGGCACCAGGAACAGTCCGAGCGCCAGCGTGCTCAAGCCGAGGACGTCGGTCAGGACCAGCGGCAGCACGATCATCGTGCCGAAGCCGTTCAGCGCGACGACGACCATCACCAGCAGCGCGAGGGTGAACGACCGCGACCGGAAGATGCGCATGTCGATCAGCGCGTTGCCGACACGCTGCAGAGTGAGCTGGCGGAACACGAAGGCGGCGACGCCGGCCACCCCCACCGCGATGGGCACGTAGGGCGGGACCGGGGTGTGACCCGACACCGACTCGCCGATCGACGCCAGCCCGTAGACCAGCGCCCCGAACCCGACGGCGGACAGCACCAGCGACAGCACGTCGAGGGTGACCGGCTCGGGCGTGGTGATGTTGCGCAGCTTGACCGCACCCAGCACGAGCGCGAGGGCGGCGACCGGGAGCATGAGGAGGAACAGCCACCGCCAGGACAGCCCGGAGAGCACCACGCCGGACAGCGCGGGGCCGACCGCCGGCGCGACGGCCGGCACGGCCGTGACGATGGCCATGATCGACCCGCGGCGGGACACGGGAACCAGGCGCATGGCGGTGGTCATCAGGAGCGGCAGGAAGACGGCGGTCCCGGCGGCCTGGACGATCCGGCCGGCGAAGAGGACGCCGAAGCCCGGCGCGACGGCGGCGATGGCCGTACCGACCGCGAACAGCGACATCGCGGCCAGGAAGATCGTGCGCAGGTGGAACCGCCGCATCACGAACCCGGTGGCCGGGATGAGCACCGCCAGGGTCAGCAGGTAGCCGGTGGTGAGCCACTGACCGGTGGTCGGGGTGATGCCGAGGTCGGAGATCAGCGTCGGGAGTGCGACGCCCAGCATCATCTCGTTGAGCAGGACGGTGAACGTCGAGGCCATGAGCAGGCCGATGACGAGGACGCTCCCCGGGGCCAGCCGCTCATCGGAGCCGCGCTGCGGTGCGGGTGGCGCGAGGTCGGGTGCCGGAGGGTTCTGGACGGCCATGGACGTGCTCTGTCTTCTGGGGACGGCTGGGGCGGAGGGTCAGCTCGACGTGCGCGCCGCTCCGGCGAGGCGGGGGTCCAGCCCGTACTGGGCGGGTGCGCCGAGGTGGTCGCGCAGGGTCGAGCCCTCGTAGTCGCGGTGGAACAGACCCCGCGCCTGGAGGAGCGGGACCACCTGGTCGACGAAGGCGTCGATGCCGTCGGCGTAGACGTCGATCGCGAGGGAGAAGCCGTCGCAGGCGCCGGCCTCGAACCACTCCTGCATGTGGTCGGCGACGTCCGCGGCCGTGCCGGGCACGACCGGGTGGTAGTCGATGACCCCGTGGGCCAGGACGTCGCGGAGCGTCCAGCCCTCCCGGGCCACCTCCAGCGCGCGGGGTGAGCGCGGATCCCCGGGGCTGGGCCGCGCGGCGGCCAGCTCCTGGTCGGTCAGCGGCTCGTCCAGCCGCTCGGGGCCCAGGCGCAGCCCGAGCATCGCGCCGAGGTAGCCCACCCTCTGGTCCAGGTCCACGACCTCGTCCAGCCGGCGCCGCCGGTCCAGCGCGGCCCGCCGGGACGGCGCGACGCTGGGCATGAAGCCGGCGAACAGCTTCACCTCGTCGGGATCGCGGCCCACGCTCTCGGCGGCCGCCCGCAGCGCCGTGCGGTGCGCCCGGCCCTCCCCGATGCTGAACGGGTTGGCGTACACGCCGGTGGCGTAGCGGGCGGCCACCTCGAGGCCGTTGCCGCCACCGCCGGCCTGGAAGACGACCGGCTGGCCCTGTTCCGACGGCGGGATGGGCAGCGGGCCGCGGGAGGCGACGTGCCGCCCCTGCAGGTTCACCGGCTGGATCAGGCTCGTGTCGGCGAACCGCGCGGCGGCGACGTCGCGGACCCATGCGTCCTGCCCCCAGCTCGCCCACAGCGCCTGGACGATCTGGACGACCTCGTGGGCGCGCTCGTACTTCTCGGCCCGCGGAGGCAGCGTGATGCCGTAGTTGGCCGCCGCGGCAGGGAGGGAGGTCGGCACGGCGTTCCAGCCGGCACGGCCGTGACTGGCCACGTCCAGCGCCTTGAACTGGCGGGCGATCGTGTAGGGCTCGTTGAGCGTCGTGGACGCCGTGGCGACCAGGCCGATCCGCTCGGTGGCGCGGGCCATCGTCGTTAGGACGACGAGCGGGTCGATCGCGTGGTTCGGGACCGCGCGCTCGATGTCGTTCTCCAGCGCCGGCGTGTCGGCCAGGAAGGCCAGCTGGATCTTTCCTCGTTCGGCTGCCTGGGCGTGCCGGGCGAAGACGTCCATGTCCGTGTAGCTGGACGGGTCCACCCCGGGCATCCGCCACGACCCGGGCTGGGATCCGTAACCGTTGGCGATCTGGATGGCCAGGAGCATCTGCGGGCTGGGCACGACGAGTCCTTCGCGATAAGGTGGAGAGCGTCTCCGGTTGACTCATCCGAAGATACGGAGATGCTCTCCGCTTTGTCAACGAGGGGTGGTCGGACGTGTCCGAGACGACAACGGCCCGCGAGCGCCGGCCGCGGACGGACGCCCAGCGGAACCGGGCGCACATCCTCGACGTCGCCGAGCGGCACTTCGCCGAGCACGGCGTCACCAGCTCCCTGGATGCGATCGCCAAGCGGGCCGGTGTCGGTGCGGGCACCCTGTACCGGCACTTCCCCAATCGGGACGCGCTGCTCGATGCCCTGCTGACGGCACGGGCGGAGGAGCTGGTGGCCCGCCGCGACGCCATCCGGCACGACGAGCGGGACGCCACCGAGGCGCTGGCCCAGTGGCTGGACGCGCTGGGCGCCTGGGCCACCGCGTTCGACGGACTGCCCGAGCCCTTGCGGATGGCCGTGAGCGAGGAGACGTCCCCGCTGGCCCTCACCTGCCAGGGTTTCGTCACGACCACCGACGAGTTCCTCACGGCAGCGCAGGAGGCCGGCGGCGCCCGCCCCGGCGTGCGCGGCAGGGATCTGTTCCTCGGCGTGCTCGCCACCAGTTGGGTGAGCGGTGCTGCCATGGCCGACGAGTCCTCCACCGCGGCACTGAACGCCCTGATGAGGGCCGGGTGGGAGCGTCCCCGGATCGTGACACCCGACCACTGACGGTCGCCGTGCCGGCGATGCCTGACGGGGCGATCCGGCACCGGTCCGGCCATGCGTCTGCCCTCAGCGTCCGCGTCGGTCCACCCCAGCCGAGCCGCGTGCGATGAATCTGCCTGACCCGAGGGGTCTCACTGCCGTCGTCACGAACGCGTGGTGGCGTCCGAGACCGACGGGTCGAGGTCGTACGCCGCTGGTGCTCGGTGGAGCCCGGCTTCGCCCCTAGGAGGGCGTCATGGATCTTGTAGGGGCATCCGCGTCGGACGCGCAGCTCGTGGCAGCTGCCCGCTCGGGGGACTCCGGGGCGTTCGGTCGGCTGGTCGCGCCCTACGTCCACGAGTTGCACACGCACTGCTACCGGATGCTGGGATCGGTCCACGACGCCGACGACGCGGTCCAGGAGACCCTGACCCGGGCGTGGCGGGCGTTGGACCGGTTCGAGGAGCGCGGCGCGCTCAGGGCGTGGCTCTACCGGATCGCGACCAACCGGTGCCTGACCGCGATCGAACGACGGAGCCGCCGCGAGCTGCCGACCGACCTGCAGTCGGGAAACGCCCCCATAGCGGAGCGGGCCTGGCTGGAGCCGTACCCCGACAGCCGGCTGGAGTGGATGCGCGAGCTGGCTCCAGAGACGCGGGCGGTGGCCCGGGAGAGCGTGGAGCTGGCGTTCGTCGCTGCTCTGCAGCACCTGTCCGGCCGGCTCCGGGCCGTCCTCCTGCTGCGTGAGGTGCTGGGCTTCTCGGCGCGTGAGGTCGCCACGCTGCTGCAGACCACGGTGGCCGGCGTCAACAGCGCACTGCAACGGAGCCGCGCCGCGATGACCGACCGGATCGCGGATGCACCGCAGCGGGCGACGCTCACGGCGGCGGGCGAGGAGTCGGTGCGCGCGCTGGCGCGGCGCTACACCGCAGCCTGGGAGGCCGGCGACGTCCCGGCGATCGTGGCCATGCTCACCGCGGACGCGACCTACGCCATGCCGCCACTGCCCACCTGGTACCGCGGCCCGGACAGCATCCGGGCATTCCTGACGGGGGCGGCGATGACCCACCGGTGGCGGTTCCTGGCTACGGGGGCCAACAGTCAGCTGGCGTTCGGCACCTACCGGTGGGATGCCGAGCATGGGGCCTGGCTGTCCGGCGGGTTGGACGTGCTGTCGCTCCGTGGGAACCGCATTGCCGGGGTGGTCTCGTTCCTGACCGCGGACCTCACCACGTTCGGCCTCCCTAGGCGCCTTCCCACCTGAGGGTGATCGCCGGGCGATGAGTCCAGCTGTGCGGCCGGGTTCCACGGACGACGACCCGTGCAGTCAGCTGAGGAGCTCCCGTGACAGAGGACGAACGACAGATCACCGCATCGATCCAGCGCTGGGCTGCCGCCGTGCACGCCGGTGCCCTGGACGTCGTGCTCGTCGACCATGCCGAGGACATCGTCATGTTCGACGTCCCCCCTCCACGCGAGGGTGTGCGCGGCATCGACGCCTACCGCGACTCGTGGCCGGGCTTCCTGTCCTGGCAGCGGGCAGGTGCCGTCTTCGAGATCGCCTCGCTCGAGGTGACCGCCGGACAGGATGTCGCCTTCGCCTTCGCCCTGCTGCGCTGCGGCATGCCGACCGACCGGGAGCCCGTTCCGGAGGCCCGACTGCGCCTGACCGTGGGCCTCCGCAAGGAGCACGGCCGGTGGGTGATCGCGCACGAGCACCACTCGTTCCCCGACTCCGAACCGGCGGACCCGGCGTGACGAGAGTGGATGCGTCCCGAGGGGCCCTTCCGTCTGCTCGGTGGTGCCGCAGCCCCGCGTCCAGTCCGTCACCGCGGTTCGACAGGCACACCCCCAGGACGCGCCACGGCCCGTACCTGGTCACCCGCTCGCGTCGGCGTGGCGTGGCATGGAATGGAATGGTTCTCATTGCGCGAACGAGGAGAGGCGGGATCGTGAGATCACCGGTGCCGGACTACCTGGCGGAGATCCTGGACGCCTGCGGTGACGACGCCGGGGCCCTCGCGGGCTACATCCCCGAGCTGGCGTCGGCCGACCCGGACCGGCTCGCCGTGTGCCTGTCGACGATCGACGGGACCGGACGCTCCGCGGGCCGGACGGCTCCCTCGCCCGCGTGTGCAGCCTGCAGGGCTCGATGCAGTTCAGCGGCGCGGAAGGGGTCGTGCGGACGGTGACCGACGGCATGCGCGTCGCCGTCTTCGTCCTGGATCTCCGGCGGGTGTCGTCGGTGAACGACGTCGCTCGGCGGATGCTCGCAGAGATGCTCCGCCGGTTGCAGCTGGACGGCGCCGAGGTGGCGCTGCTCGACCCGCACCACGTCCTCGACCTGTCCGAGCAGGCGGTCGTGCAGCTCCCGGAACGGTGGAGCTCACTGGCGCAGCTGGAGGGCTACGAACGGGTCTGACCTCGCTGCGCCTTTCCCGACCTGCGCCGTCCGGCGACGGCGTACAGGGTCACGACGGTGATCACCCCGATCCCCATCCCGCAGAGCGTCCAGCGCAAGCCGATCAGGTCGGCGAGCAGGCCCAGCGGGAGTGCGGCGATGCCGAAGGCGCCGAAGCTGAGCATGACCAGGCCCTGCACCCGGCCGTGGTACTCCGGCTCCGCGAGGTCGAGCAGCTGGGACTGGTTGCTGGTCTGGAAGGCGAGCATCGCCCCGCCGACGCCGAGGAGAGCGACCACCGCGACGTAGGTGGTCGGCGCGATCGCCAGGGAGCAGACGGCCAGGCCGAAGACGGCGCCCGCTCCCACGAAGACCCGCCGGCGCCGGACCCACGCGCCGCGCCGTCCCAGGAGGAGGCCTGCCGTGACGCCGCCGATGGCGGAGGTCGCGGACAGCACCCCGTAACCGACGGAGCCCAGGCCGAACAGGTCGCTGGCGATGGTCGGCATGAAGGCCAGGTACGGCATCCCCAGCATCGTGACGCCGACGCCGCACCACACCAGGGCGTTGAGCTCCCGATGCCGGTGGACGTAGCGCACGCCGTCGGCGAGCTCCCCCAGCGGGGACCGGCCGGAGGGCTCCCCGGGCAACCCCGGCGGGAGCGCGGCGGTGAGGAGCACGCCGACGATCGCCAGGGCCGCGCTGAACAGAAAGATCGCCTCGATCCCCCAGGTCACGGCGCCGATGACCACCCCGGCCAGCGCCGGACCCACCACCCGGTTCACCTCGGCGTTGACCAGCAGCAGCGAGACGGCCTGGGGCATCGCATCGCGCGGGACGATCTCGCTGAGGAAGGCCATCCGGGCGGGACCGAAGAGGGCGAACCCCACGGCCTGCAGCACGCTGGCGACCAGCAGCATCCAGTAGGCGATGACGTCGAAGACGACGGCCAGCCCGATCCCGGCGCTCGACACCGCCAGCAGGAGCACCGACAGCTGCAGCACCAGCCGCTTGGGCAACCGGTCGGCGGCCACCCCACCCCAGGGGGTCGCCAGCAGGAGGGCCACCCCGAACGCCAGCAGGATCCCGCCCAGCGCGGCGTTCGAGCCGGTGAGCTCGAAGGCGAGCCAGCCGCGGGCGATCGCCTGGGCCATGACACCGAGGAAGACCGCCGCGGCGTTGAGGTAGAGGACCAGGAAGCCGCCGGTCCGCAGGATCGCCATGGCGCCGAGCGCGAGCGGTTCCGGCGCCATCGGCGGGACGGTCTCGCCGGGGACCGGCACTGCAGGCACCGGAACCTCGGGTGACAGGACCCCCGACGACAGGACCCCGGACGACGGCGGCTCGGTGGTGGCCGGTGGCGCTCCCCGCTCGTCCGGCCGCGCGTCGGCGGAACGGACGCCTTCCCCGCTCATGGCCCCCCTCGTCCGGTGCCCGTGCGCAGCAGCCGACAGCCCGGCACCGCCTCCCGAGCGGGGCGGGCGCAGCCCCGACCTTGCCACAGAAGGCGCCCGACCACGGCGATGTCCGGGCAGCAGAGAACCCCCACCGTCGGTGACCGTGAGGGTTCTGCCGCGTCGGACGTCGGGCCCGGCCGCCGATCAGCGGGGATCAGCCGCCCCCGCCGTCTCCACCGCCGCCACCACCACCGCCGTCGCCACCGAAGCCGCCGAAGCCGCCGTCGCTGCCGAAGCCGCTCCATGAGCTGTTCTCGCTCCCGGCTACCCAGAACGTCGCCGCGGCTGCGGACGTGGACAGCCCGAGGCGGGCGTCCCGGATCTCGCGCCGGCTGCGGCGCTCGCCCGGGATGGGTCCAGGGGCCGGCGGGTGGAACAGCGCGCGACGGAGCGAGGTGTCGCTCACGGCCGCGGGTCCGCCGAGCGCGACCGCCATGGCGTCGGTGCCGGCGGCGATCCGGTCGACCGGCGGCTGCGCCCGCAGGGACCGCAGCGTGCGTCGCCCGGCACCGGTGAGCGCCACCAACTGCCACGTGCGCTGCCGGCCCGAGCCGGAGGCCGGTCGGCGCAGCAGACCGTCGCCCTGCAGGCGCCGGCCGATCGCGGTGAGCCGATCGTCGAGGACCAGCCGCCGGCGCAGCGTCTGCACCGAGCGCCAGTCACGCTGTCCGACCCCCTCGGAGACGGCCGCCTCCAGCCAGTGGCGGCGAGGGACGCCGGCCGCCGTGAGGTGACCCGTCGAGTGGTCGACGGTCAGGTGGCCGCATCCGACGAGCGCGACCACCGCGGCGTCCACCGCCTGGCACGGCCCGCCGGCGAGATAGGCGATCTCGTAGACGTCGTGGTCGAGGGCGAGGGTGGGGGTTCCGTTCATGACGTCGATCCCTTCCGGCCGGTCGAACTGGTGGATGGCTCGAACGGTGACAGCCGGGATTCGCGGGACGACAGAGGCCTTGCAAGATTGCACGGCTGCTCCCTAGCGTGGTGCCATGGTGGCGGAGTCGCCGTCCGCAAGAGAGCGCCGGCTCGCGCAGGAACTACGGGATCTGCGCGAGGCCGGGCCGATGCACGGCAAGGATGTCGCGGTCCGCCTGGGCTGGTCCGCGTCGAAGGTGTCGCGCATCGAGAACGGCCGGATCGGCATCACCGCCGACGACCTCGACCGGCTGCTCGAGCTGTACGCCGTCCCGGAGGCGCAGGCCGGCTTCCTGCGCCGCCTCGCACCCTCGGCCCGGCCGAAGGGCTGGTGGGATGCCTACGCCGAGACGCTCTCCCCCGGCTACGCGAACCTCATCCGGCTCGAGGCCGGCTCGCGCGCGCTCCGGTGCTACGGCGCCCTCGTGCCGCACGCCCTGCTGCAGAGTCCCGACTTCGTCCGGCAGGTGATCCTTTCGACCTGGGAGACGCCGTCGCAGGTGGAGATCGACCGGCGCATGCAGGTGTGCCGGCGCCGGCAGGACGTCCTCGATGCCGATTCACCCGACGGCCCGCTCCGGTTCCACGCGGTCCTCGACGAGTCCGTCCTCCGGCGCACCGCGGTTGCTCCGGGTCAGGACGGCGGCACGGCCATCCTGCGCGGCCAGCTCGCGTGGCTCATCGACGCCGCTGCACGCCCGAACGTCACCCTGCAGGTGCTGCCCTTCGCCGCAGGCCTGCCACCGGTGACCGCCGGCTCGTTCTCGGTCCTGGAGTCGAGCGCTACCGGCACACCGGACGTCGTCTACCTCGAGAACAAGACGCGCGTCTTCTACCTCGATTCGGAGGCAGAGGTGCAGCGCTACGGGCAGGCGTTCGACCTGCTCAGCCGGATGGCGCTGGACCCGGCGGAGTCCCTCGGGCTGATCCGGAGGACGGCCGCTGAGCTGTGACGTCCGCGGTGACCGCTACCGCCTGCGCTCCACCCTCCGCCTCGACATCCGGCGCCCGGCGTCACCCAGCGACCGCAGCGATGCACGCGCCGTACCGGAGCGCGGGAAGCGAGCCCGCCACCATTCCGGGCGTCACGGGAATCGGTTCGGCCGCGGCTCGTAGCAGGACCATTCCGGGACACGGGCGGCCGGCGCCCCGCTGTCCGCACGGAGGGTGAGGAGCGGACATGGCCGGAACCACGCTGCTCGACCGCTGGACCACGGGCGGTGCCGTCCTGCTCCTGGCTGCCGCACTGAGCGCCTGCACGTCGGACGACGACGGGGAGAACGGGACGCAGGCCGCGGGTGCCGGCACGTCGGAGAGCGGAGGGGCCGACGACCCGACGTCCCCGCCGACGAGCGCAGCGGACAGCGGCGACGTCGTGGCCTTCTGCGAGGCCCTCGTCGACGTCGAGGCATCGTTCGCGGCGGACCTCGAGATCGCCGGCCGCGTGGTGCCCGAGGAGGCGCGGGTGGCCGCCCTCGAGGAGTGGAACACGACCCTGCGGCGTCAGCTGAGAGTCGTGCAGGACAGCACGCCGGCGCAGGTCTCCCACGAGGTCGACGCCTTGTCGCGGCTCGTGTACGCCGCCCTCACGTACGGGTCGCTCACAGCCGCCCAGGAGGAGGAGGTCGCGACGGTCGACGATGCGCTCGACGGGTACCAGCTCGCCGAGTGCGGGAACGAGCGCGTCGAGGCGACCGGCGTCGACTACGCCTACGTCGGGCTCCCGGCCACGGTGCCGCCGGGTGTCGTCGCGATCACCTTCACCAACCAGGGCGACGAGCCGCACGAGATCTTCGTCGCCCGGCTCGACGACGGCGTGACGATGTCCGCCGGCCAGGTGATGGCCCTGCCGGAGGAGCAGGCGTGGTCGATGTTCGCGCCCGTGGGGCGCAGCCTGGCCATGCCCGGTGACTCCGAGACCACGTTCATCCGCATGGCGCCGGGGCGCTACGGCGTGGCCTGCCTCGTCCCCCAGGGGTCGACGACGCCGGACGGGGAGGGCGGTGGACCACCGCACCACACCCTGGGCATGGTCACCGAGTTCTCCGTCGGATGACCGGGCTCTGCTGACGCGGACCGCGCGTCGAACGCAGTCTTCCGGCGGGCTGACGCTCGAAGCTTCGATCGCCGTGACCATTCATGGCCCAAGGACACCCAGCGCGGACCTACCCTGCCGCATGGACACGAGGCGAATTGCGACCGTCACGGGTTGGTTGATGGTGATCACCTTCGTCACCTCGATCCCCGCGTACTTCTTCCTCTACGCACCGGTGCGGGACAACCCCGACTACATCACCGGTGCGGGCGCGGATCCCACGTCGAGCGTGGCACTGGGGGCCGTCCTCGAGCTCGTCCTCATCGTCGCCAACATCGGCACCGCCGTGGTGCCGTACGCCCTGTTCAAGCGCTACAGCCAGAGCCTCGCGCTGGGCTACGTGACCGCGCGGCTCATCGAGTGCACCTTCATCGCGATCGGCGTGCTCAGTCTGCTCACCTTCCTGTTCATGCGCCAGGAAGGCACTGCCGACGCCGACCCCGCCCTCGGCGAGCTCCTCGTCGCGATCCATGACCGCGCCTTCCTGCTCGGGCCGGGCGTCTTCGCCGGCGTCGCGAACGGGATGATCCTCGGCTATCTCATGTACCGGACGGGGCTGGTGCCCCGCGGCATGGCAGTGCTCGGGCTCATCGGCGGTCCGCTGCTCGTCGTGGCGGCGATCGCCATCATGTTCGACGTCATCGAGCGAGGATCGGCGGTGCAGGGCCTCGCGACGATCCCGGAATTCATCTGGGAGTTGTCATTCGGCGTCTACCTGATCGCCAAGGGATTCCGGCCTTCCGCCCTGCCGGCACCGGACGACACCATGTCCGGCGGCCTCGACACGGACCGGTAGTCGACCGCGCCCGCCACCCGATCATCGGGCAGTCTGGCGGGATCGTGGGTCGGTCGTCCAGGTGCCGGCACCAGCAGGACGGAGATCTGCCATGTGGGCGCAGACGCTCAGCGGCCCCTTCCGGTTCGAGCAGGTCGAGATCCCGGCCCCCGACCCTGCGGCCCTCGCCCACCGGCACGTGCTGCTGGCCACCCGAGCCGGCGCCATCTGCGGCAGCGACCTGCCCAACTTCCGCGGCGGGTTGTGGCCGCACCCGGCCGCCGAGGACGGTTGGGGCGCCACACGGGCGCCGGGCTTCCCCATGCACGAGATCGTCGGCGAGGTCGTCGCCAGCCGGCACCCCGACCACTCCCCCGGTGACCTCGTCGTCGGGTGGGCGTCGATGTTCGACGGCATCGCCGAGCTCGTGGTCACCGACGGCGACGGCCTGGCCGGCTACGACGCCGGCCTGCCGCCCACGACCGCCGTGATGCTGCAGCCCCTGGCGTGCGTGCTCTACGCCGTCGACCAGCTGGGCGACGTCTCGGGACAGTCGGTCGCCGTCATCGGCCAGGGCCCCATCGGCCTGCTCTTCAGCCACGTGCTCAAGGCCCGCGGGGCGCGGCGCGTCACGGGCGTGGACCCGGTGGACCGCTCCGACGTCGCATCGGTGTTCGGCGTGGACGAGACGGTCACCGCCCGCGCCGAGCGGTGGGCGGGGCGCCTGTCCGACGCCGACCGGCCGTCGGTGGTCGTGGAGGCGGTGGGGCACCAGATCTCCACGCTCGCCCCGGCGCTGGACGCCGTCGCGTTCGGCGGCCAGGTCTTCTACTTCGGCGTGCCCGACGACCCGGTCTACCCGTTCGACATGATGACCTTCCTCCGGAAGAACCTCACCCTGCGCTCGGGTGTCGCCCTGGAGCGGCGCCGGGTGCTCGCCGACGCCGGCAGCTACCTGGCGGCGCACCCGGAACTGCGGGAGGGCTACGTGAGCTCCGTCCACCCGGTCGCCGACGTGCAGGCGGCTTTCGCAGCCGCGGTCTCCCCGCGCCCAGGGCAGCTGAAGATCGCGGTGGACATGACCTGACGGGAGGTGTCCCGCACCCCGGCGGTCAGAGCGGGAGCCGTACCCCGGCGTTCCAGCGGTCGAGGATGCGGTCGATCCGCGCGCGGCAGTCCGCGACCTCGCGGCGCGCATCGGGCGCGTCCCGACGGCGCAGCGACGCGATGGCCGCCCGCAGGTCGAGGCGGGCCAGCTCGAACTCCACGAGGAGGACGTCCGGGGCAGCTGCTGTGGTGATCGTGCTCATGCCCTGTCTTCGTCCCCGGCAGCCGTCGCGGATGCGTCGGGTGACCGCTCTCCCACGAGCCGGTAGCTCCAGCGGTACGTGCCCGGCCCGATCCGGTGCGGCGCGCTGACGTCCGGCCCCACCGCTCCGGAGCCGACGCCCCGGTGCCGGGCGTCGATCCACAGGTAGGCGTGCTCGCGGACCGGCAGGTCCTCCAGGTGCCCGGCCGCGGCCAGCTCCTCGTCGGTCCAGCGGCTCACGGTCACGTCGAGGTCGTCGAGCCCGTCGACGGTGAGGACGACGCGGTCGTCGGCGTCCAGGAAGCGCAGCTCCCGCACGCCGGTGCGGTTGCCGCTGGCCTGCGGGTGCACGTAGGGCACCGGCCAGTCGTCGACCGCCGTGCGCCAGCGCCCCACCAGGGCGCCGGCCCGCCGGTCGGAGTAGTTCTCATGCGGTCCGCGGCCCAGCCAGTCCACGACGGCGACGCCCGGAGGCAGCTCGAGGCGCACCCCGACGCGCGGGATGTCGTCCCACTCGTCCGGCACGGTCACCTCGTGGGTGACGCGGGGCCCCTCCACCTCGGTAAGCAGCTCGATCCGCTCGTGCGCGGAGGGCAGCCCCAGCTGCTCCCACCGCTCGGCGTGCCGCGGGCCGTAGGTCTCGTTGTCGATGGGCGCCCGCCACAACGCGAGCCGGGTCGGCAGCTCCGGAGCGGTCGCACCGCCGGGCGGCTCCGCGTCCTCGGAGCGGGCGAGCTCGGTCTGCCAGGACGCGATCGATCCCACCCGCAGCGCGAGGTGGGCGACCTGCCGGCCGTGCAGCCGCAGCGGCGGCACGGGCACCCGCACGTCGGCGTGGGCGCCGGGAGCCAGCGGGATCCGGCCGAGCGTGCCGGCCGCGACCTCGTCGCCGTCGACGGTGACCGCCCAGTCGACGTCCGCGACGTCGGCCAGGTCGGTGAAGTCGTGCTTGTTGGTCAGCCGGACGCCCCCTCCCCCGGTCCCGGCGAAGCCCACCGGCTGGACCACGGCGGCCAGCTCCAGCAGGGACGGGTGCGGGGTGCGGTCGGCGGCGACCACGCCGTTGAGGCAGAACGGTCCGTCATGCGGGCTGTCGCCGAAGTCGCCCCCGTAGGCCAGCCGCTCGGTCCCGTCCGCCATCCGCTGGACGAGGGCCTGGTCGACCCAGTCCCACACGAAGCCGCCCTGCAGGCCGGGGTGCCGCTCGATCGCCGCCCAGTACCGGTCGAGGTCGCCCCCGGAGTTGTTCATGGCGTGCGCGTACTCGCACATGATCAGCGGCCGGTCGGGCAGCGCGACCGTCGTCGCCCACTCCTCCAGGTCCTCGACCGAGGGGTACATCGGCGGGACGACGTCGGTCTCCCGCCGCGGAGTGCGCCAGGACTGCGGCGGGGTCAGCCCGCCGGTGAGCGCTCCGTCGAGGTAGCCGTTCTCGTAGTGCACCGGGCGCGTGGGGTCGTAGGCCCGCAGCCACGCGGCGGCCGCGTCGAGGATCGGCGCCCAGCCGCTCTCGTTGCCGAGCGACCACATCACGACGCACGGGTGGTTCTTGTCGCGCAGCGCCATGCGCGTGACCCGCTCGAGCACCGCCGGGCCCCACTCGCTCGACGTGAGCAGCGAGCGCAGGTAGGCGTGCGTCTCCAGGTTCGCCTCGTCGACGACGTACATGCCGAGCTCGTCGCAGACGTCGTACAGGTAGGGGTCGTTCGGGTAGTGCGAGGTCCGCACCGCGTTGAGGTTGTGCGCCTTCATCAGCTCGACGTCCCGGCGCATCGCCGCCCGGCTGACCGTCTTGCCGGTCCGCGGGTCGTGGTCGTGCCGGTTGACGCCCTTGATCAGCACGGCGCGGCCGTTGACCAGCAGCTCGTGCCCGCGCACCTCCACCCGGCGGAACCCCACCCGCAGGCGCACGGAGTCCAGCAGCGCACCGTCGGCGTCGACGAGCTCCACCCGGAGGCCGTGGAGGTGCGGGTGCTCCGCCGACCACGCCGCCACCCCGGGGACCTCGGCCGAGACCGTCGCCCCGCGGCCGGTGAACCGGTAGGCGTTGGCGGAGACGCTGGTCGGATGCTCCCAGCGGGCCCGCGCCTCTCCCACGGGCACGCCGTCCAGGTGCACACGGACCTGCGCTCCCTCGCTGCGCGCCTCGCCCGTGGTGGCCTGCACCGTGAGCTGTCCGATGCCGGTCCCGGGGTCGCGGTCGGCGAGGGCCCGGACGTCGGCGAGGTGGACCCGCGGGGTGCGGTAGAGCAGGACCGACCGGTGCAGACCGGCGTGGTACCAGTGGTCCTGGTCCTCCAGGTAGCTGGCCGCCGACCACCGGACGACGGTCAGCACCAGCTCGGCTGCCCGGCCGGGCGTCACCAGATCCGTGAGGTCGAACTCCTGGCCCAGCCGGGAGTCGGTGCCCATGCCCACCGCGCGGCCGTCGACCTCCACGTACAGCACCGAGTCCGCGCCACCCACGTGCAGCAGGACGCGCGACCCCTGCCAGTCCGCGGGCACCTCGACGAGCCGGCGGTAGACGCCGGTCGGGTTCTCGTCCGGGACGCGCGGCGGCGGGCCCGGGAACGGCATCTGGATGTTCGTGTACTGCGGCGGGTCGCCGACGTCCTGCATCGTCCAGCAGCCCGGCACCTGCACGGTCGCCTCGGAGCGGACCGTGCCACCGGGGCGGTCGAGCAACGTGAACGACCACGGGCCGTCGAGCGGGAGCACCTCGGCTCCCTCGCGGAGGAACGTCGTCATCGGCAACCGGTTGAGCTGCACCGCTTCGGGACGCGTCCAGGAGCCGGTCGCGAGCAGGGCGTCCGACTCCAGCATGCGCGGCAGCCTAGGGGGCCCGAGTCCCCCCGACGGCCCGCAAGACACGGGGCTGCCGGTCGCTCGGCGGCACCCGGGCGGCCGCGGCTAGCCTGCGCAGGTGGACGACGCGGCTACCGATTCCTTCGTGCACGTCCGCGGTGCCGCCGAGCACAACCTGCGCAACGTCGACGTCGACATCCCCCGGAACGCGATGGTCGCCTTCACCGGCGTCTCCGGTTCCGGCAAGTCCTCGCTCGCGTTCGGCACGCTCTACGCCGAGGCGCAGCGGCGGTACTTCGAGTCGGTCGCGCCGTACGCCCGCCGGCTCCTGCAGCAGGTGGACGCGCCGCACGTCCGGGAGATCACCGGTCTGCCGCCGGCCGTGGCCCTCCAGCAGCGCCGCGGAGCGCCGAGCTCACGCTCGACGGTAGGCACCCTGACCACGCTGTCCAACCTGCTGCGGATGCTCTACTCGCGCGCCGGGACCTACCCGCCGGGAGCCCAGCGCCTGGCCGCCGACGCGTTCTCCCCCAACACCGCGGCGGGTGCCTGCCCGCGCTGCCAGGGGCTCGGGGTGGTGCACGACGTCACCGAGGACCTTCTGGTGCCCGACCCGTCGCTGAGCGTCCGCGACGGCGCCATCGCGGCGTGGCCGGGCGCCTGGCAGGGCGCCAACCTGCGCAGCATCGTGACCGGCCTCGGCATCGACGTCGACAGGCCGTGGCGCGAGCTCAGCCCGAAGGACCGCGACTGGCTGCTCTTCACCGACGAGCAGCCGTCCGTCCTCATCAAGCCCGAACGCGACCGCATCGACCACGGCTACTACGGCAAGTTCTGGAGCGCCCGCAAGCACGTCATGCACGTGCTCGCCGACTCCCAGAGCGAGCGGATGCGCGAGCGGGCGATGCGGTTCGTCCAGAGCATCCCCTGTCCGGCATGCCAGGGCAGCCGGCTGCGGCCGGAGGCGCTCGCGGTGACCTTCGCCGGCCACACGATCGCCGAGGTCAACGCCATGTCGCTCGTCGAGGTCGCGGCCCTGCTGCGGCCCGTGGCGCTCCTCGCCGAGCCAGGTCCCGCCACGCCGACCGCGCAGTCCGGGGAGTCGACCGAGGTCGCGGTGCGGATCAGCGCCGACCTGGTGACCCGGATCGAGGTGCTGCTCGACCTCGGCCTGGGCTACCTCAGCCTCGGCCGGTCCTCGACCACCCTGTCGCCCGGCGAGGCCCAGCGCCTGCGGATCGCCACCCAACTGCGGTCCGGGTTGTTCGGCGTCGTCTACGTCCTGGACGAGCCCTCCGCGGGCCTGCACCCCGCGGACGCGGAGCCGCTGCTGGACGTGCTCGACCGGCTCAAGGCGTCGGGCAACTCCCTGTTCGTCGTGGAGCACGACATGGACGTCGTCCGCCGGGCCGACTGGGTCGTCGACATCGGTCCCGGCGCGGGCGCCGGCGGCGGGCGGGTGCTCTACAGCGGCCCGGTCGCCGGGCTCGAGCAGGTGCAGGACTCCCCCACCGGCCGGTACCTCTTCGGCAGGTCCGAGCCGATCGAGCACCGCACCCGGGCTCCCCACGGCTGGCTGCACCTGCGCGGCATCTCCCGGCACAACCTCCGGGACGTGTCCGTCGACGTGCCGCTCGGCGTGCTGACGGCGGTGACCGGCGTCTCGGGCTCCGGCAAGTCGACGCTGGTCACGCAGGTGCTCGCCGAGGTCGTGCGCCGGCACCTCGGTCCCGCGCCGGACGAGGACCCGGACGATCCCGGCCTCGAGGTCGACCTGCGGGACGCGACCGGCCTGGAGGCGTTCGACCGGCTCGTCCGTGTCGACCAGCGGCCCATCGGCCGCACGCCCCGGTCCAACCTCGCCACGTACACCGGCCTGTTCGACGCCGTGCGCAGGCTGTACGCCTCGACGGACGAGGCGCGGGCCCGCGGGTACACGGCCGGCCGGTTCTCCTTCAACGTCGCCGAGGGGCGCTGCGAGACCTGCCAGGGAGAAGGCTTCGTCGCCGTCGAACTGCTCTTCCTCCCCGGCACCTACGCGGCGTGCCCGACCTGCTCCGGCGCCCGCTACAACGCCGAGACCCTCGAGGTGGTCTACCGCGGCAAGAGCATCGCCGACGTCCTGGCCCTGTCGGTCGACGACGCCGCCGCCTTCCTCGCCGACGTCCCGGCCGCGGCGCGGAGCCTGCAGACCCTCCAGGACGTCGGGCTCGGCTACCTGCGGCTGGGCCAGCCGGCGACCGAGCTCAGCGGCGGCGAGGCCCAGCGCATCAAGCTCGCCACCGAGCTGCAGCGTGCCCGCCGGGGGCATGCCCTCTACCTGCTCGACGAGCCGACAGCGGGCCTGCATCCGGCCGACATCAGGCTGCTGCTCCAGCAGCTGCACCGGCTCGTCGACGCCGGCAACACCGTCGTCCTGGTCGAGCACGACCTCGACACGATCGCCTCCGCCGACTGGGTCGTCGATCTGGGCCCGGGCGGCGGGAACGCCGGCGGCCGCGTCGTCGCCGCCGGCACCCCGTCCGCGATCGCCACGGCCCCCGACAGCGCCACGGCGCCCTACCTCGCACGGCGGCTCGCGGGCTCCTGAGCGCGTCGCGAAGGGCAGGAACACCGGCGACGCCGAGCTGTTAGCGAAGATGAACGCTCAACTTCATTCTCTCGGGAAGAGGTCTCCCCCATGACCACGCTCGGCATTCTCGGCGCCGGCAAGGTGGGCACCGTGCTCGCCCGGCTCGCGCTCGCGGCCGGGTACGACGTGCTGATCGCCGGCTCGGGCGACCCGGCCAAGATCGCGCTGACCGTCGAGGTGCTCGTCCCAGGGGCGACCGCCACCTCCGCGGCCGAGGCCGCGCTCAAGGCCGACGTCGTCGTCCTGGCTCTGCCGCTGGGCAAGCACCGCGCGCTCCCGGTCGACGCACTGGCCGGGAAGCTGGTCATCGACGCGATGAACTACTGGTGGGAGATCGACGGCGTCCGCGACGACCTCACCGATCCGCTCACCTCCACCAGCGAGATCGTCCAGTCGTTCCTGCGGGAGTCCCGGGTGGTGAAGGCGTTCAACCACATGGGCTACCACGACCTCGAAGGCGGAGCCCGCCCCGACGGCGCTCCCGGCCGGAAGGCGATCGCGATCGCCGGGGACGAGGTCGCCGACCTCGACGCGGTTGCCCGGATCGTCTCCGACCTGGGCTTCGACCCCGTCGTCGCCGGCCCCCTGGCGGACGGCGTGCGTCTCGAACCAGGCACCGAGCCCTTCGGCGCCCACGTCGACGCCGAGCAGCTGCGCGCCATGATCGACCGGTTCCCCGCCTCCGACCGCGGCCGAGAGGTTCTCGCCGCACGCCGGTGACGCCCGCCGGTCCGGGAGTCGCAGTCGAGCCAGGGGCAACAACCGGTCCTACGACGTCATGAGCTTTCTACTGCCCGGCGGCCACTGCATTCGCGCACCGCATTTGGCGCCCAGGCGTCACTACAAAGCTGCCAACTCCTCAGTGAGTTGCATCAGCACTGCGCGGTAGTTCCGTCTCACTGAACCTGGGCTATGCAAAGGGTGAAATCGAGCAACCGCACACGTAGTCAAGTCCCGACCTGCTTGAACGCCCGCGGACCGGAGCGCGGTAGAGCACTCCAACTTCTGCTGATATGTAACTGGCTGGCTGGACTGCAGCCAGTCGTGGGCAGAAATCCAGTTCCGGATCCTTTCCGCTTCACGACCAGTGCCTGCCCGGACTATGAGTAGACCCATCGGCGCTGGCGCATCGAGGGGGTAGTAGCCCCTAGTCGAGCCATCCGAAAGGGGGGCTATCCCGAGGAGGGCGGTCGTTCTACCCGCCGGCATGCGCAACTGCAGTCCGACCGCGTCGCCAAGCGCATGGAAGCTGACTTGCCGATCCGGGAACTTCTGGTCAATCTCCGCGCAGAGGTCACTTTCGGCCGCCCGACAGAAAAATGCGATGATACGAGACAAGACAGCGCCGGCGGTCGAAGTACTCGACCCTTCGGTCGCGGCATAAAAGTCCGCCAGCATGCTGGGGGTAACTACCTGACCGCGATCCGGCGCCCCGTTCGGCGTGCTGCGATTGGCCTTCCAGGTACTGTCATGCAACAAGTTCATCAGGAACCGAAAGCGGCGCGCATCCGAGCCATTCTTTTCGAGAATACATTGCGCCGCCCATTTCTCGAGCTCGCGATACCAAGAGTCATAGGAGATGACTTCCCAAGAGTCTTGGCCCGCGCAAAGACAGGGGTTAGCCTTCAGCATCGCCGGGGCTTTGGCGCTCAGGAGGAGAAATCTGACCGCGCTCGCTCCGCCCCGTGACAAGTGCAGATCCAATCCCCGTGCCCATTTAGGCCCCTGAGCAGTCCAGTTCTTTACGTCGTAAACATACTGACAAAGCTGCGAAGGGCAGACCCCGGGGCGAGTTGTCACCCGTTCGTTGATTTTGGCGTCGACTTTATTCTCGATAACCGCGCGCAGGACTCCCCGATCATCTACGAGCAGGAGATCAGGACCACCACTTCCTTCACTCTTCGGCATCAGTGGATGCCAGGCGATTCCCCAGTTCCGCTTGGTCTGGCTAATTACGGCGCTCGGAGTTCCGTTCAGAGGCTCTCTCTCGGAGCTGAGGAGGGTCCTCATTGGCCACTCCCCCTCAGCGCCGTAGCGACCACGGGAGAGGGTTTGCGCAAACATGGCGGTGACCTGGTCCTCATGCAGGTATCGCAAAGGGTCGAAGTTCGGACCGAACTCTCCGTAATCTGCCCATCCGGCGATGACGTTGCGCCAGTCCATATCCCAGCCCCTCACTGCCGTGCGACCAACCAGGAGCGAAGGCTCATGGTGGCTGCCACGTCGTCCTTGTTGTATGTGAGCAACCGAGCCTCTGCGACCGTGTCGCCTTCCACGGCCCTCTCGTACCAAAGCTGCGACTGGAGGCCGCTGGGTTCCTCGTCCTTCCACGCGAACTCGGCGCCATACACAGCGACCACCTTGAGTCCGTGCCCGAATCGGCTGTCCACGCTTGCCTTCACGTACGGCAGCAGGTCGACCCAGGCGTCCGGCGCAGCCTCGGCGCACAGCGGCGGCAGCGACCGGCCGAGAGCGTCGGTCACGCGCGTGATCCGGGTCTGCTCCGCCGGCGAGTAGTAGAAGACCTCGGTCCTGCGACCGACCGCCACGTCGGCACCGATCTGTGCGTCCAGCCACTCCAGGAAGCGGACGAGCAGTGCGTACTCGGCTTCGTCGTCCGCCACCGTCAGGTCCAGGAATGGCGTATAGGTGCTCTCGCCACTCTCCGTCCGGAGCACGCCCCACAGGTAGACGTGCCCAGCGGGGCTCCATTCGCAGTCGACGTCGTACTCGACGTCCCCAGCCGGGATGTCGGGCGCATCCTCACGCCGGCGGATGACGACGCCCGCCTGGGCCAGCTGAGCGTTCAGCTGCGCCTTCTCCAGCCGCTTGACCCGCGACCGCAGGTGGCCGGTCTCCCGGTGGTAGTCGTCGGTCAGCAGGCCGTCCAGGTCCGCGGTGGCGAGCTCCGCCACGGTCTCCACCCGGGCGGTGCGCAAGGTCAGGTACTCGCGGATCGACAGGTCTGCACGCAGCTCGTTGCTCAGGTCGTCGTCCGGCAGCGTGTCCACGCAGACCGGGGCCCACCTGCACTCGCCGCATTCCGCGTGGCCGATCGGCAGCACCAGCGGATCCGGGAGGTCTGCCCCGTCCTTCCGTTGCCGAGCCACCAGGGCGACGTCCACCCGGAACGCGTGCTCGTGGTCGTAGCGCTCCAGCGCAGAGCGCCGCGCCCTGCCGGAGGAGCGCGAGAACGTCTCGAAGACGGCGTCGGACAGGTCGTGCCACACCAGGGCGAGCGGGTCGGCCACGTACCCCTTCGGCCCGTCGGTGCCCAGCACCGCTCCCCACGGCTCGTCCGCAGCGAAGCCGCACGCCTCCAGCAGCCGCCAGTAGTGGGCGAGCTGCAGGCAGTCCTCCTCGCGCCAGCGCAGGGTTGCGGTGTCCCGCTCGGTCGCGGCCGCGAGCCCTGGGGCCGACGGCGTGCTGACCAGCACCGGCGCGCCGCGCTTCTGCCGCGTCGCCAGGTGGTGCTTGATGTCGCCCACGTGGAAGGCGGGCGAGCCGTCGGGGCGGTCCGCCCCGCGGATCAGCAGGTCCGGCTTTCCCGTCCGGCCGCCTGCCAGGTCGTCCGGCAAGCGCCCGCCGATGATCAACGGTGCGCCGGCCCGGAGGGCGCGCACCGTCTCGGCGACGTGCGTCGCCTTGTCATCGTCGTGACTGCGCAGGTCCACCGCGTCCGGCGACGCGGCCAGCAGCGCCGCGACGACGTCGTCCTCGAAGCTGCGCCCCTCGTCCATGCGCGCCTGGACCTCGACGTCCGGCAGCCACTGGACACGCGGCACGGTGCGGTCGTACTCGTTGTGCGTCGCACGCGGGCATCGTTTCGCGGCGTAGCCGCCCAGCAGCACCGGTCTCAGGGTCCCCGTCACACGCGCTCCATCGGCATCAGCGGGACGAGACCACAGCGGAACGACGACGTTTCGCCACCACGAGGGATTCCGCCCGACCCGACTCCACTTCCCCGGTCCACGCGCCGATGCCCGTCAGCGTGAGTGAGCTGCACGAAATCGATCGATGGTTCCCGGCCGCGAACCCCTGGGTCTGGGCTGCTGAGCGCGGGCTCTGGGACGGCGAGGACGTCGCGGCGACCGCGCTGGTGTTCGCCCTCGCCGAGACCACCGCGGACCACAGGGAGGACGTGGATCCCGTCCTCAACGCTCTCCACGTCACCTCGCCGGACGCGGCGCTGCTCCTCGAGGCCCTCGCTGGGTCGCCGGAGCGACTGGCTCTCGTCATCGACGGCGCACCGGCGCACGTCCGGACCGCGGTCGCCGCTCGCCGCGACGTCCCGGACCCGGTCGCCTCCGTCCTCGCTCTCGACCCGGACGCCGACGTGGTCTGCGCACTCGTGCGGAATCCGGCGGTCGACGAACTGCTCGTCCACGGCGCCGCGCTCACGCACCAGGACGACCTCGTCCAGCGGGCCTACGAGGAGCGGTTCCCGCGACCCCGGCTCGCGACGAGGACTCGCCGGCCGCAGGCCACCCCGGCCGTGGTCCAGCCGCCCATCCCTCTGCCGGGCTCGGGCTTCGACCCGGACTACCGAGGCCGCTTGTCCGTCGAGCTGACCCGGGAGGCGCTCGGCGAGTGCTCCTGGCGGCCGAGCGTGCGGCCCGCGGACGTCAGCGAGGACGTCGTCGCGGACGTCCTCCGGCGGACCGACGACGTGGACGTCCTCCGCCGGACGACCGTTCGGGCGCACGACAGGTTCCGGGCCGCGGCGGCCGAGAACCCCGCCCTGCCGCCGGAGCTGCTCGCACAGGTCTGCGTGGACCCGTCCACCGACGTCCGGCTGGTGGCGCTGCGCAATCCCGCGCTGCCCGAGGACCTGGCCCGGCTGGCGCTCGCCGACGCGGTGGAGCTGGAGGAGCGGGATCCCGACTCCGAGCCGGCCGCCGAGATCCTGCTCGCGCTCGCCGACAACCCCGGGCTGCCGTCCGCGCTGCTCGTCGAGCTCGCCGGCCGGCAGCTCTCCGGAGCGGCCTACACGCTTCTCGTCGACCGCCCCGGAGAAGCCTGGGCTGACCTCGGCACGGAGGCGCTCTTCGACGCCCTGTGCACGGGGCACCACGTCGAGCTGCTCACCGCGATCCCGCTGAGCCGATTCCGCTGGCCGGTGCGGATGCTCCTGCTCGAGGCGGAGCTGTGTCGACCGGAGGACCTCCTCGAACTCCACGACGAGGATCCCTGGGACGACGGCGCGTGGGAGGAACTGGCCGACCGCCTGCTCGACGCCCACGGGCCGACCGAGTTCTGGACCTACGCCCACTCCGACGGCGACCTGCCGGCCCGCGTCGCCGCCGACGACCGGTGCACCGCGGCGCTGGCCGACCGCCTGCTGCACGAGCACCGGCAGCACGCGCCGACCCTGCGCGCGATCGCCGCACATTCCGCCTTGTCGCTCCCGGTGCGGCACGAGGCCCTGTACAGCTGGTTGGAGGGCGACGAGGTCGTCGGCGACCTGGCCGAGGACGTCCGGGCCTGGGCCCTGGGCCACGCGCTCCTGACCCACCCGGGGTCGTGGCCGGAGCGGGTCCGGCTCGCCGTCGAGCTGGACGCACGCGAGGACGGCGTCCTCACCGCTCTGGGCCGGTGCTCGGCCGGCGCCCTGGTCGCCGACGCCGCGGGTCAGGCGACGTCCACGTAGGAGAGCCAGTCGGTGCGCGTGTGGTGCTGCTCGCCTCCGTCACACCGCTCGAGCCACGAGCGGTCCGGCCCGAGCTGGCCCGTCCACTCGATCGAGGCGCCGCACCAGCACAGCCGCCCGGGGGCGTGGTCCCTGCCCCGCGCCGGGGCGCGGTCGGGAGCCGTGTCGGACCGCCGATCGAGCGTGTTCGGGGGGTCTGAGGGATAGGCCAGGCGGCCGTTGATCGGGTTGTGCGTTGTGTTCACGTGCGCTCCCAGCTGGTCGGAACGGTCCCCATGTCGAGGGACCGGGAGGACGGCGGGGTCAAGAGGCGGTGCCCGGCTGCCGACACCGGGACCGTGAGCACCAGCCCATTCGTCCTCGGCCTCGATCTGGACGGCGTCTGCGCGGACTACACCGGCGGCTTCCGGCGGTTCGTCGCCGCCGAGCGCGGGGTGGCGCCGGAGACACTGCCCGACCCCGTCGACTGGGACTGGTCGCTCTGCGGCTGGGACATCCCCTCCCGCGACGAGTACCTCGACCTGCACGCGCGCGCGGTCCACGCCGGCCTGTTCCGCGACCTCGAGCCGCTGCCCGGGGTGTCCGCCGCGCTGTGGCGACTCTCGGACGCCGGCGTCCACATCCGCGTGATCACCCACCGATTGGTGGTCAACGGGGGCCACGGCGCTGCCGCGGGCGACACCGTGACCTGGTTGGAGCGGCACCGGATCCCGTTCCGCGACCTGTGCTTCATGGCCACGAAGCCAGAGGTGGGCGCCGACCTCTATCTCGACGACAGTCCGACCAACCTCGAAGCGTTCCGCGCTGCCGGGCTGACCGCGCTCGTGTTCGACCAGCCCTACAACCGGCACGTGCCCGGACCTCGGGTCCACGACTGGACGGCGGCGGTGGACGCGATCCTTGCTCACCGCGCCGTGGTCCAGGGCCGGGAGACGTCGATTCCCTGAGTCGGTCACGAGCGGGAGGGTCACGAGGCTCCTTCCGCACGGGCCAGGACACGTAAGACGCACCTGATAGGTGACCAATACGGAGCAGGTTACCCCACCCAGACGACTCTGCGCCGGGCTCGCTGCCCTAGTCTCGATGGGTGACCAGCACCCCGGAGGAACGCCGACTCCTCGTCAGTGCGCGGCAGGTGGCCCGCTTCTGGGGCATCACCCCGATCGCCGTCCGACAGGCCAGTGACACCGGCCTCCTCACGCCGTACCGCAGCAGCGCGCGCTCGAGCACGGCGGCCGAGGACGCCGAGGTCGTCCACTACGACGCGGACGAGGTGCTGGAGATGGGCCGGCGACCGTTCGTGGACGAGCGGCAGCTGGTCGCCGCGTTCGACCCCTGGAGCGTCCTGTTCGTGCAGCAGGCCGGTCCGCGCTGGCTGCACCACGACGACCTGGACTTCTCCTGGAGAAGCATGTGGGGTTGGACGGCGGAGGCGAGCGACGAGGCGAAGCGGCTGTCCGCGAGCGGCTGGTGGCCCGTTGATGCACGACGGCGCAGCGGGGTGCGAGCAATCGTCTCCACCGTCAGCTCCTTCGTCGTGACCCTGGCGGTCGTCGATCCGGCCGAGCCGGTCGCCGACGTCCGGCCCGACATCGGTCGCGTCCGGTTCAACGTCTCGGCCGCGACGGACGAGACCAGGGTCGGGAAGGCCCTGCTCGACGTCTTCAGCGGACGCCGCCTACCGGTGAAGTCCGGAAGCAATCGGCTCATCCCCCAACCAGGCGAATCTCCTTACGGCTGACGCATGCGCTCGGCAGCACGGTCTAGCATTTCCGATGGTTCTATGGCGAGGATGAGTGGGTGAGCGTGGTCGTACGTATCGGACAGCGGGCCGCATGACGCCCCCGACGAGTGATCCGGGTGCGCGGTTGCCCTCGCCCACCCGCCGGCAGGTGCAGCTGCAGCGCGCAGCGCAGGCAAACGACCTCGCGCTGCGGCGGACCTTCGGCGACCTCCGCCGGCTGACCGACGACGTCCTCGGTCCGGCCGACGACCGGCTGGTCGTCTTCCGCCTCGAGCCCGGAGACGAGCAGCCGCAGCTCACGTCGGTCGACTTCGCGTGCCCGACCGGCCGCGTCGTCCGCGGTGAGGAGGGCGCGGACCGCGCCGGCTTCACCGAGCTGCACGCAGACCTGGTGTGGGCGCTCAGCACGGTCACGGGGACCGGCTGCCCCGGAGGTCTCGTCGTCGCCGTCGACCAGCAGATGGTCGTCGGCTACCCCGAGGCCCACTGCGACCACTGGGACGGCGCGCCCACGTTCATCTACTCCCTGGAGCAGCCGGGGCTGCTGGACGTGCCGGCAGATGCGCCGTACTGCTGCCCCGACCACCTGGCGCCCTTCCTGCTGGAGCGCTACGGGCTCGAGGAGCCGAGCCGGCGGACCCACCACGACTGCGACGACGAGTGACCGACGACGAGGACGCGGCAGACGACGCCCTGGTGCGCGGCGTCCTGCGCGAGCTGCACCCGTTCCCCGTCACCTGGGCTCAGGCCGAGGCGACGTTCGCCGACGACGTCCGGGCGGACCTCGCGGGTCTGACCCGCGAGCACCGGTCGCTGCAGTACGTCGGTCACCCGTACGTGGAGAACCCGGACCCGCTCGGTGTCCTGGCGCCCGTGCTCGCCCGGCTGGCCGGGAGCAACGACGCACCCGACCAGGTCTGGTGCGGAGCCGGCTGGCACCGGCTGGTCGCCGAGACCGACCGGCGGCTGGCCGAGATAGACCCGCTCTACGGGCTCGGTCAGGTGAAGGAGAAGTTCGGCCTGCTCGCCTACTACGCCGCCCCATCCGCGACGAGTGACCTGGACGGCGACTCCGAACGGCAGTTCCGTGCCGTCATCGCCTCGGCCGGGGTCGCCAGCGGGTTCCTCTGCGAGGTCTGCGGCCATGCGGACGCCCAGCTGCTGGGGCGCCCACCCCGTCGGGTCCGGACGCTGTGCGACAGCCATGCCCGCTGGGGCGTGCAGCCGTGACGGTCCACCGACGGACGAAGCCTCGCTTTCTCACCTTCCATCCCGACGACGTCGAGCACGATCTCCTGGCCGAGCTCGACGAGTGGCTGGGCAGCCTTCCGATCGCCCAGCGCCGCGCCCTGCGCCCGACCGTGGAGGCCGAGATCCGGCGACGCGTCCACCGGCACTCCCCCACCTGGTCCGACGACGGCCGGCGGTGGCTGCCGATCCGCCCGACGAAGGAACCCCTGCACCCTGCGCGGGTCGTGGGCGCCATCGCCGGAGTCGGCCACTACCGGTTCCCCACCGCGGTGGCGCTGGCCTGGGCGCTGTCCGGCGTGGGTCCGGACGTCGCCAACCTCTGGTCTCCCGACCACGCACGCTGGCAGCCGTCCTGCCGGGACGAGGAGGATCCGACGCGGTTCGACGCGCTGGACCGCGCCCGGACCTGGCAGGCGCACCTCGCGCCGGAGTCGTTCGACCGCCGGCGACCGTGGCTGCTCGACCCGGACGTGCTCGTCCGCGCCGCCGCCCGACGTGGCCACCTCGTGCGTGATCCGGGCAGCCTCCAGCCCTTCGTCGAGGCGGGGTTCGGTCGGGCGGCAGGCGCCCGGTGGCACCACCTGCTGAGCCACCGGGGTCTCGTCGGCCCGGGCGAGGCCACCGTGGACACGGCCCTCAGCTGGCGTCGAGTCGGCGTCGGCCTCCCGGCACTGCACCGCTGGACGGCCGCCGCCCCGGCCCGTGTGCGCACCCGGGACCACCCGATCTCCTGGCAGGCGGCGTTCCTGCACGCGGGGTGCCCGGACCTGCTGACCGCACTGCCCTGGCTCGACCTCGTGCGAAAGCGGGACGTCACCCTCGAGGACGCCGTCCTGCTCCACCCCTCCGCCCCGATCGACTGGGTACGGGCGTGGGCCTGAGCCACCCGACAAGGCACTCCAACGGAGCACACGGTCCGCGTGCGCTGAAGCGTCCCGCTGTCCCTGCCGATCACTCCTCCGACCCAGCACACGACAGCCGCGGCCCGACCGCGCACACAGGAACCGGGAGACCCCACATGACCACCTCCGCCGACGGCCCGCCCGAGGACCTCGACCGGCAGCTGCGCGAGGAGGACCTCGCTGCCCTCGACCGACTGCTCCGTGCGGAGGAGCCCGACCTGCCGGCGGTCGAGGACCACGTGCGCGGCCTGCTCGCCAGCGACGGATCCTGGGAGGACCTCCCCGCCGGCACCGTCGTCCCGCTCGGAGACGTGATCGACCTGGCCAAGCGCGCCCTCGAGGTGCGCGCGGAGCTGCTGGACGGCCCGGTCGAGTGGGCGCTCGCCTTCGTGCGCGCCGGGCTGCCTGGCAGCGCCGACTGACCGTGCCGTCCTCGCCTGCGCCGGTCGCCGGCTGGAACCCCTGGGCCTGTGCCGACTGCTCCGTGCCGATCGCCGGAACCGGCCCACGCACGCTGTGCGACGTCCACGAGACGTCGTACAGGACGTCCTGGGCGCCGGCCGGGGTCTCGCGGGACGAGGCCATCGATGACGGCGCGATCGAGCTGGACCTGCTGACGCTGCACGCCGAGTTCGCCCGGGGGCTCAACGCCTGGCTGACGAAGCACGCGCCCGAGGTCGACCTCGATGTCCACGCGTACGTCTCCGATGCGATCCGGGCGCACACCGGCCGCGTCACCGTCCGCACGGTCGTGGTGCGGACGTCGCCCGCCGACGTGCGCATAATGCGGGGCCTGGGCCCCTCGGACCGGGACGCCGTCGTCCATCGGGCCGCCGTGGGGACGGCGGACTACCGGTGTCCCGCGATCGCCGGGCTGGCGTGGCGGCTGTCCGGCGTCGAGCCCGCTCTGGCGAACCGCTTCGAGGAACGGATGCAGGAACGAGGCCGGGCCGCCGGAGGCACGCGCTGCCAGCCGACCAGCCGCGTCGAGGTCGTCGAGGCGCCGCAGTTGCACCCGCTCCTCCCCTGGGCCGCCGCCCGGGACTGGCAGCGCCACCTCACGGCCGATCCGGCGGCGGAGATCGATCCGGCAGTCCTGGCCGACGTCGCCGACCGACTCGAGCGCGACCGGCCGTACCTGCGGCGCCCGCGCAGCCTGGACGCCTACCGGCACCACGACTTCTCCGACGACGACGCCGTGGCGTGGCACCGCGTCCTGGTCCGGACCGGGGCGGTCACCCCCGGCGAGGGCGCCGCCGACACCGCCGCGTCATGGCGCGACCACTCCTTCGATCCGGCCACGATGTGTGCCTGGGTCGGAGAGCCGGTCGGCTCCCTGCACGGCCGTTCCTCGTTCCAGCGGGAACCGCAGCGGCATGCCGAGCTGCGCGCCGCCGGCTTTCCCGCACTGCCCGATGCCCTGCCCTGGCTGGAGCTGTGGGACCGGCACCCGGGCATGACCGCCACCGAGCTGTTCGACCACTGGAGCACCGGAACACCCGTCGAGTGGGCCGACGCCTTCGAGAACAGCCCGGGCAGGCTCTGACGTGGCCGACGAGTGTCACCGCGTCCCGGCCGGCGAGCACCGGGACTGGGCCACCACGACCGCCCTGGCCGGGGTGGGCGAACTCGTGGCCCAGTGGCTGGACGGCACCCGGCAGTGGATCCCGACGTACTCGTCCAGCACGCCGCACGCGGAGACCCGCGGGCACATCCGTGCGGCGCTCGCCCGGGTCAACCGCGCCGGCTGGGTGACCGACTCCAGCCAGCCCGGACTGCAGCGCCCGGGGCTGCGGCAACGGGCGTACGCGAGCGGGATAGCCCCTCCCGCGCTGACCCGGTACGCGGAGCAGCTGGCCTCCGACAGCGACCTCGTCGTCCTGCGCGCCGTCCGGCGGCCCGGTTCGACGCCGGACATCAACCTCGCAGTCACCGTCCGGGGCGGACGGCCCGGCACCTGGCTGGGGAACTGGGCCCCGCCCGAGCACGACGTCCTCCTGGAGGCGCCGCTCCCGGCGCCGGTAGCCGAGGCGGTCCAGGCGGCCGAGGCGCTCCAGGTGTTCGATCCGGTGTGGGGCCGCGACGACGTCCTGTGGCCGTGGCTCCACCGGCTGGCCGCAGATCTGAGCGACGGCACCGCCGCACGCTGGTGGGAGCGACGGTGACCTGATCGGCCGGACCACGATCGGGCCCTTCGACCGTCCCGCCTGCCGGGCGAGGTTCCGTAACGTCGGCGAGGACAGCCACCGATCGACAGAGGTGAGCCCGGTGAGCAGAGCCCTGGTCGTCTACGAGTCGGTGTTCGGAGACGCCCGGACGATCGCGCACGCGATCGCCGACGGGCTCTCCGCGGGCATCCCGGCCGACGTCGTCGCCGCCGCCGAGGCTCCCCCGGAGCTCGGACCGGACGTGGGCCTGCTGGTCGTCGGCGGCCCCAACCACGCCTTCTCCATGCCCCGGCCGTCGACCCGGGAAGGCGCGGTCACGCAGCACGGGGCGCAGATCGCGGACACCGGCCGCGGGCTGCACGAGTGGCTCGACGCCCTCCGGAGCAGCAGCGACATCCCCGCCGCCGCCTTCGACACCCGGAGCGACCATCCCAGGCTGCTGGTGAAGATGGACCACGCGGCCAGGACGGAGGAGAAGCTGCTCCGCAGCCACGGCCTCGCGATCCTCGCGCCCGCCGAGCACTTCTTCGTCACCGACACCAAGGGCCCGCTCGCCGACGGCGAGGAGGACCGCGCCCGACGATGGGGAACGGCGCTGGCCCAGGCACTGGCGGCCCGGGTGGCCGGGCGCGGCTGAGCTGCGGTTCCGTCGCCGGCGCCGCCATGCGGACGCTGGCAGCGGATCCGGGTCGAGGAGCCGACCGCCCGCATGCCACGCTCAGGGGGCCGACCCCGCAGGACCACGTGCTGCAGCAACCTCGCCGTGCTCCAGCGGGGATGGCCCTGCCGCCGACGATGCCAGCTGAGAGGGACACACCTGATGCAGAGAAACGAGCCAACGGAGCTGTTCGACCTGCGGATGAGCGAGGAGGCCCGGCCGCTGTACGACCGCGTCGTCCGGTTCCTCGAGGACGTGGTCGCCCCGATGCAGGAGGAGTTCTTCCGGCTCGGTGAGGGCCGCACCGACCGCTGGTCCTACGCACCGGGCCAGCTCGAGGCGCTGGAGGGCGCCAAGGACAAGGCCAAGGCGGAGGGTCTGTGGAACTTCTTCCTGCCCAACTCCGAGGTCGGCGGCCTGACCAACCTCGACTACGCCTACATCGCCGTCGAGCTCGGCAAGTACCCGCTGGGCTCGGAGTCGCTCAACTGCTCGGCGCCCGACACCGGCAACATGGAGGTGCTCGAGCGCGTCGGCACCCCTGAGCAGAAGGCCCGCTGGCTCGAGCCGCTGCTCAACGGCGAGATCCGCTCGGCCTTCGCCATGACCGAGCCCGACGTCGGCAGCTCGGATGCCAAGAACGTCCGGCTCCAGGCCCTGCGCGACGGCGACGACTACGTGCTCAACGGCGAGAAGTACTACATCTCCGGAGCCGGCGACCCGCGCTGCAAGATCATGATCGTCATGTGCCAGACGAACCCGGAGGCGCCGGCGCACCAGCAGCAGTCGCAGATCCTGGTGCCGATGGACACCCCGGGCGTCCAGGTGATGGAGCCGATGGAGGTCTTCGGCCGCGACGACGCCCCGCACGGCCACATGCGGATCCGGTTCACCGACGTGCGCGTGCCGGTCTCCAACATCCTGCTCGGCGAGGGCCGCGGCTTCGAGATCAGCCAGGTGCGCCTGGGCCCCGGGCGCATCCACCACTGCATGCGCGCCATCGGCCAGGGCGAGAAGGCCCTCGAGCTGATGGTCCGCCGCGGCAAGTTCCGCGAGGCGTTCGGCAAGCCGATCCTGAACCTCGGCAAGAACATGGAGACCGTCTCGCGGGCGCGCATCGAGCTCGACGCCTGCCGCCTCATGGTGCTCAAGGCGGCCAAGGCGATGGACGTGCTGGGCAACGCCCAGGCCCGCGTCTACGTCTCGGCGGTCAAGGCGATGGTCCCGGAGAAGGTCTGCCAGATCATCGACCAGGCCATCCAGATCCACGGCGCCACCGGCGTCTCGCAGTGGACCCCGCTGGCCGGCATGTACGCCAGCCAGCGCACGCTCCGCCTGGCCGACGGCCCCGACGAAGTCCACCACTTCGTGGTCGCCCGCCACGAGGCCGGCCGCTACACCGAGCCCGCTCCGGGCCGTTCGGCGTCCCTCGGCGACGGGGTCTTCGCCGGCCCCTGATCGGGTCCGACGCCCAGCGCACCGCCCGAGAACGACAGGGCCCGGTCACCACGGTGACCGGGCCCTGCCCGTCGTCCCACCGGGAGCCGCGCCTCAGGGACGCAGGCCGCGCCGCAGCTCGTCGAGGGCCTCGGCGAGACCCACCCGCGGCGACCAGCCCCAGCCCTGCGCCCGGTCGGCCAGCAGCCGTCCGGTCCAGACCGGCTCGTCGGTCCACTCGGGCTCGACGCCCAGGGCGTCGGTGACCGTGCCGAGGTAGTCGCGCCACGTCGCCGGCTCCCCGGCGACGATCACCGGGGTGGTTCCCCCGGCCACGGGGCCCCGGGCCGCGTCGTCGCCGGTCGGGACCGCCCCCGTGGCGACGTCCGCGATCAGCGCCGCCAGGTCGTCGACGTGCACCCAGGACCACGTCTGGGCCGGGTTCGCCCGGCGGTCGCCGTCCCGGACCGCCCGCGGTCGCAGCGTGTTCCAGACCGACGTCTCCCCGGCGCCGATGATCGCCGGCGGGCGGACCAGCACGACCGTCAGCCCATCGACCTGCGCGAGGGCGGCGTCGGCCGCGTTCTTGGTGTCGGCGTAGGCCCCGCTGCCCTCGGGCGCGAGGGCGCCGTCCTCGGCCACGTCCCCGAGCCCGGCCGAGCGGTCGTACACCGCGGCCGTGGACACGTGCACCAGGCGGGCGACGCCGGCGTCCCGCGCCGCCCGGGCCAGGACCGCCGTCCCCTCGACACCCACCCGGTGCTGCACCTCCCGGGGCGAGCCCATGGGGTGGACGGTCGTGACGACGGCGTCGGCGCCCTCGGTCACCCGGCGCGCGAACGACTCGTCGGCGAAGTCGCCGACCTGCTCCTCCACCCCGGCGAGCGCGGGCGCACTGCCGGCCCGGCGGACGACGGCCCGCACCCGCGCCGATCGCTCGGCGAGCGCCCGGCACACGGCGCTGCCCACCAGGCCGTTCGCACCGGTCACCACGACGACGGGGGTCTGCTCGGTCATGCCGCCACTGTGCCAGCGACCGGCCGGAACGGCTGGACCCGTCTCACCCCTCGGGCGACCGCCGCTCCTCCGCGAGCCGGCCGGCGAACAGCGGCGGCAGGTAGCGCAGCATCAGGGCCGACCACACCGCGTGCGTGATCATCGAGGCCTGAATGCCGCCGGTGATCCGGCGCTGCTGCGCGAAGAGCAGCCCCATCGGCACGCTCGCCAGCACGAGCGCCGGGTTGCGGGTGGCCGTGGTGGCCAACCCGTACACCGCGGTCGACGTGAGCACCGGTCGCCGGGCGCCGGCCGCCGCGTACAGCGCGCCGCGGAAGAACACCTCCTCCGCCACCCCGTTGGCCAGCGCGGTGGTCAGCACGAGGGGATCCGACCCCTGGTCGGCGTAGCTGAGCACCGAGCCGATCGCGCGGTCCAGGACGGGGATGCGCCGGGCGACCAGCGCCGCGGCGTAGAAGGCACCGAAGGCGCCGACGCCGGAGGCGAGCGGCGTGAGCACCGGCCGGCGCAGCGTGTCACCCGGCCCGAACATCCGTCCCAGGTGCAGCGGCCCGGATGCCAGCCCCCCGACCACCCACGTCCCGGCGACGCCGAGGGTCAGCCCGTAGAAGCGCGGCGATCCCGGCGGGGTCGACAGCGACACCCCCAGCAGCGACGCGCCCGCCACCGCGACCACGCCGGTCACCCGCCGCCGGCGCCGGAAGACCTCGTCGCTGTCCCAGTGCTGCCGGGGCACGCTCCGCACCAGCGGCCCGGAGGCCCGCACGACCGCGGCCCGCACTCCCCGGAGCGGCCGGTGGCCGGTCACCGCCGCGCCCCGCGGCTCAGCCACCCGCCGCGCCGCTCCCCCACCTGCTGCCGGCGTTCGCGCGCCCGCTCCACCAGGGCGGTCATCACCATCTCGTCGTAGCCCATCGGCTCGAAGGGGACGACCGAGCGGATGGCGTCGTCGGTGACCACCACCTCGTTGGTCATCGAGTCGATCAGCGACCGGCCCGTGGTCACGTCGACGTCGGTGACGAACGCCAGCCAGCGCGAGGACAGCTGCGGGCTGAGCAGCGGCACGGGGACGACGAACAGGTGCCGGTTCTGGAGGTCGGCGATGCGGGTGAGCATCTGCAGGTAGGTGAGCACCTCGGGCCCGCCCACCTCGAACACCCGCCCCTCGGCCTCCCGTGCGTCGAGCACGCCGACCAGGTAGCGGACGATGTCGCCGACCGCGATCGGCTGGGTCCGGGTGCTGACCCACCGGGGCGTGACCATGGCCGGCAGGTGGGCCACCAGCTGGCGGGTCATCTCCCACGACACCCCGCCGTGGCCGACCACGATGCCGGCCCGGAGCACGGTCACCGGCACGCCCCTGGCGCCGAGGAGCGTCTCGACCTCGCGGCGGCTGCGCAGGTGCCGGGAGAGCTGGTCGCCGTCCTGGCCGAGGCCGCCCAGGTAGACGATCCGGCCGACCCCGGCATCGGCGGCGGCGCGGGCGAAGGCGCGGGCGGCGTCGGCGTCCTTGCGCTCGAAGTCGGGATCGTCCAGGGAGTGCACGAGGTAGTAGGCGACCTCGCACTCCTCGAGCGCCCTCCGCAGCGATGCCTCGTCGCCGACGTCGCCGGCCACCGGTGTGCCGGCTCCCCGATAGCGCTCCGGCCGCCGGGTCATCGCCCGGACCTCGTGGCCCGCTTCCTCGAGCGCGGTGGCCAGCCGGCTGCCCACGAACCCCGACGCCCCGGTCACCAGGATCCTCACCGGCCCAGCCTGGACTGCACGGGCGTTCCGCGCGACTCGCGTCCCGCCCGGTCCGGGGTCAGCCGGCGGCGGCCGTCTCCAGCGCCCGGCGGGTGAGCAGCCGGGCGAGGTGCCGGCGGTAGTCGGCGTCGGCGTGCATGTCGGCCACCGGCGAGGTGTCCCGGTCGGCCAGGGCGGCTGCCTCGGCGATCGAGGCGCCGGACGCCAGGGCCTCCTCGGTCGCGGTCGCCCGCAGGACTGCCCCGCCCATGTTGGCCAGGGCCACCCGGCCGTCCACGGCGGCCGCCGCGACGATCGGCCAGTCGTTGGCCCGCCGGGTGAACTTCTCGTACCCCCACCCGAGGGCGCCGGTGCGCGGCACCCGCAGCTCGACGACGAGCTCGTCGGGCGACATCGCCGTCTCGAAGAAGCCGGTCCAGAACTCGGTCACCGGAACCTCCCGGCGCCCGCCGGGGCCCTGCAGGACGACGGTCCCGCCCAGCGCCAGCAGCGCGGTGGGCAGGTCCGAGGCCGGGTCGCTGTGCGCCGTCGTGCCGCCGATCGTGCCGCGGTGCCGCACCTGGGGATCGCCGACCAGCCCGGCGACGTGCGGCAGCAGCGGCACCTCGGCGCGGGCGACCTCGTCCCGCTCCAGCTCGTGGTGCCGGGTGCCCGCGCCGATCGCGACAAGTGCGTCCGCGCCGTCGCCCTCGACCCGGACGTAGGACAGCTCCGGGATGCCGCTGATGTCGATCAGCACCGTCGGGACGGCCAGCCGCAGCTTCATCAGCGGCAGCAGCGAGTGCCCGCCGGCCAGAAGCTTGGCGTCCTCGCCGTGCTCGGCCAGCGCGCTCAGCGCCTCGTCGACGGACCCGACGCGTACGTAGTCGAAGGGCGACGGAATCACGCGTCGACCTCCTGCGCGCCCGGGACGCGGCCGGCCGCCGGGCCTGCCTGGGCCGCGGTGCGCACCGCCCGCACGATGTTGTGGTAGCCCGTGCACCGGCAGAGGTTGCCCTCCAGGCCCTCGCGGACCTCGCGGTCGGACGGGTCAGGGTTGTCGGCCAGCAGACCGATCGAGGCCATGACCATGCCCGGCGTGCAGAACCCGCACTGCAGGCCGTGCTCCTCGCGGAAGGCCGCCTGCACCGGGTGCAGCTCGCCGTCGGCGGCGGCCAGGCCCTCCAGCGTGGTGACCTGCGCGCCGGCGGCCTGCACGGCCAGCACGGTGCAGGACTTCACGCTGAGCCCGTCGACGATGACCGTGCACGCGCCGCAGGAGGTGGTGTCGCAGCCGATGTTGGTCGCCTTCAGCCCGCACTCCTCGCGCAGGTAGTGCGCCAGCAGGAGCCGCGGCTCGACGTCGTCGGTGCGCTGCTCGCCGTTCACGGTGATGGTGACCTGCATCGAGTGCCCCTCTGCTGACGGTGGTGATCGAGGTCTACACCGTGCGGGCGCTCCGCACACCACGGGACACCCCGGCAGCCGGTTGCGCGTGTCCTGCCTTGCACGGGGGCGGGATGGGTGCCAGGTTCCGGGCATGGCGATCTCGGACACGACCAGCGGGCTGCTGCCCGGGGGCAGCATCCTCGGCACCCGGGTGCTGCGCACCGAGGATCCCGGCTTCCTGACCACCGGCGCCGTCTACACCGACGACCTGGTCGACGAGCGGCTGGCCGGCGCCGTGCACGTCACCTTCGTGCGCTCCCCCGCGGCGCACGCGCGGATCACCGCGATCGACACCTCGGCCGCCGCCGGCATGCCCGGCGTGGTGGCCGTCCTGACCGCCGACGACCTCGACGCGCCTGCCCAGCGACCGGCGATGCCGATGTACCCGAAGCCCATGGTCCAGCCGCTGCTGGCCCGCGACGTCGTCCGCTTCGTCGGCGAGCCCGTCGCCGTGGTGCTCACCGAGGAGCTGTACCAGGGCGAGGACGCCGCCGAGCTGGTGTCGGTCGACTACGAGCCGCTGCCGGTGGTCGTCGACCCGCGGGAGGCGCTGACCGGCGAGGTGCTGCTGTACCCCGAGGCGGGCACCAACGTCTGCTTCGCCGGCCCGGCGAAGGCGGCGACGGCCGCGCCGGGCGACGACCTGGCGGCCGCCGAGGGCGCCACCGACGACGGCGGAGCCGCCACGGCCGACGCGTTCGCGGACTGCGCGGTCGTCGTCACCCAGGAGATCGTGAACCAGCGCGTGGCCGTGGCGCCCCTCGAGGTGCGCGCGGCCGCCGCGGCGTGGGGCGAGGACGGCCGGCTGACGCTGTGGCTGCCCAACCAGGGCGCCCAGGGCAGCAAGCGGGCGGCGCGCGGCATGCTGGGCCTCCCGGCCGACCAGGTCCGCGTCATCACTCCCGACGTCGGCGGCGCCTTCGGGGGCAAGTTCGGCGCCGACGTCGAGCACGTCGTCGTGGCGCTGGCCGCGAAGCACGTCGGCCGGCCCACCACCTGGGTGGAGACCCGCTCCGAGAACATGCTGGCGATGACGCACGGCCGCGGCCAGGTGCAGACGGTCACGATCGGCGGCGACCGGGACGGCCGGATCCGGGCCTACCGGCTGCACGTGCTCCAGGACGCCGGCGCCTATCCGAAGATGGGCGCGCTGCTGCCCTCGCTGACCCTGCTGATGGCGCCGGGCGTCTACGACA
This sequence comes from Blastococcus sp., assembly GCA_041640835.1. Lineage (GTDB taxonomy): Bacteria > Actinomycetota > Actinomycetes > Mycobacteriales > Geodermatophilaceae > Blastococcus. The sequence continues at coordinate 45,353 of JBEPZM010000001.1, read as the reverse complement.
TCCCCGTGCTGGAGACCTCCTTCCAGAGCGTGGTCACCAACACGACGCCGATCGGTGCCTACCGCGGCGCGGGCCGGCCGGAGGCGACCGCGGCGATCGAGCGGGCCGTGGACCTCTTCGCGGCCGAGCTCGGGCTGGACCCCGCCGACGTCCGGCGGAAGAACCTGGTCGCCCCTTTCACCGACCCGTGGATGAGCAAGGGTGGTGCGCTCTACGACTCCGGCGACTACCCGGCCGCCCTGGACACCGTGCTGGAGGCGGCGGACTACGCCGGGCTCCGGGCGGAGCAGGCGGCCCGGCGGGAGCGCGGCGACGTCCGGCAGCTGGGGCTGGGCCTCTCCGTCTACGTCGAGATCACCGGCGCGGGCTCCGAGGCCGGCGACCCGAACGAGAACGCGGTGGTCGAGGTGCACCCCGACGGGTCGGCGACCATCCTCACCGGCACCTCGCCGCACGGGCAGGGGCACGCGACGGCGTGGGCGATGCTGGCCAGCGAGGAGCTCGGCATCCCGGTCGAGCGGATCACCCTCAAGTGGGGCGACACCGACCTGGTCCCCCAGGGCGGCGGCACCGGGGGCTCGCGCAGTCTCCAGCAGGGCGGCGCGGCCGTGCGCCAGGCCGCGGGCGAGCTGATCGAGCTGGCCCGGCAGCGGGCCGCCGAGGAGCTGGAGGTCGACCCCGCCGACCTGGTGGTCGACCGGGAGCTCGCCGGCCTGCGCGTCGCCGGCGTCCCCGGTGCGTCGGTCTCGTTCGCCGCGCTGGCGGAGAAGGAGCGGTTGTTCGTCCGCAGCGTCTTCACCGCACCAGGCGCCACCTACCCTTTCGGCGCGCACGTCGCCGTCGTCGAGGTCGACGTCGAGTCCGGCAAGGCCGAGCTCGTCCGGCTGATCGCGCTCGACGACGCCGGCGTGATCATCAACCCGCTGCTCGCCGAGGGGCAGCGGCACGGCGGCCTCGCCCAGGGCGCGGCGCAGGCGCTGCTCGAGGAGGTGCTCTACGACGTCGACGGCAACCCGACGACGTCGACGTTCGCCGACTACCCCATCGTCTCGGCCACCGAGCTGCCCACGTTCGAGCTGGTGACCAGCGAGACCCCGACCAGCTACAACCCGCTCGGCGCCAAGGGCATCGGCGAGGCCGGCACCATCGGCGCGACCCCGGCGGTGCAGAACGCGGTCATCGACGCCGTGGCCCACCTGGGCGTCCGGCACATCGACATGCCGACCACGCCTATGCGCGTCTGGCGGGCGGTGCAGGCCGGCGGCAGCGCGGGCTGACCGCAGCCCCTCGGTCAGCTCTCGGTGGAGAGCCGGTACAGCGCGGTGTGGTGGACCTGGAACACGGGCAGGCCGCCGGCGAGCACCAGCGCGTCGTAGCGGACCTCGTCGTGCCGGCCCCGGCGGCCGACGTGCGTCACGCGACCGTGCGTCGTGAGCACCACGGGCAACCGGGCGACGCCGAGGAAGCGGCAGTCGCTCGCGGTGTGGATCCACGGCCCCAGAGCCACGTTCTGCATGAGCAGCCGGTGGACCGCCTTCATCAGCATCCCCGGATGCGCCCACCCCTCGTCCCGGTACAGCGGCAGGGGTTCACCGATCGCGTCGAGGTACCACTCGTTCCGCTCGACGGTGCACAGCTCGGAGACGCTGCCGAACGGCCCCACGACCGGGTCCGCCACCAACCCGGGCCCGCGCGCCACCTCCGGGAAGCCGGCTACGTCGGCCGGGTCGGCGATCCGGTCGGCCGAGCCCACGCAGCGCACCTCGCCGTCCGGCCCGGTGGCGGTGAGCCGGCCGTCGGCCAGCTCGACGAGCAGCTCCTCGCCGTCGTACACCGGCCGCCGGAAACGCACGTCCACCCGGCCCTCGGACAGCCACTCCTCACCCCAGGCGGCCACCAGCGGTGTGGTGATGCGGGCGAAGAGCTCCACCCCGGGCACGAGCGCGCCGGAGAAGCCGAGCTGCCGGGCGACGCCGTCCTCGTGGATCTTGTTCGCGGCCTCCTCGACCACGTGGGCGACGAACCTGTGCGGCGCGGGGGCGTCCATCAGCCGGTGCTCAGCGGGCCGTGGGTCGTCAGCCGGACGCTCTCGGGGAGCGCCTGCAGCGCCGCGAGCAGGCCGGGCGGGAGCTCGGCGCTCACGTCGGTCACCACGTAGCCGAGCTCGCCCCGGGTGGCCAGCACCTGACCGTCGACGTTGAGGCCGTGCTCCCCCACCAGGGCGTCGACCCGGGCCAGGACACCGGGCACGTTCCGGTGCAGCAGCCCGAACCGTTCCACCGAGCGCCCGTGCAGCGCGACCGTGGGCAGGTTGACGCTCAGCGTCGTCGTCCCCGAGGCGAGGTAGTCGACCAGCTTGCCGGCGACGAAGCGGCCGATGTCGTGCTGGGCCTCCTGGGTCGACCCGCCGACGTGCGGGGTGAGGATGACGTTGGGCAGCCCTCGGAGCACGGAGTCGAAGGCGTCGCCCTGCTCGGCGGGCTCCTCGGGGAAGACGTCGACCGCGGCTCCGGCGATGTGGCCGCTGAGGATGTGGTCGCGCAGCGCCTCGTGGTCGACGACGAAGCCGCGGGACAGGTTCAGGAACAGGCTGCGCGGGCGCATGCGGGCGAACTGCTCGGCGCCGAACAGCCCGGCGTTGCCGCCGCGGCCGTCGACGTGCAGCGTGACCGCCTCGGCCCGCTCGAGCAGCTCGTCGAGGCTGCCGCAGGCCTCCGCGTTGCCGAGTGCGAGCTTGTCCTCGAGGTCGAAGTAGACGACCCGCATGCCCAGCGCCTCGGCGAGGACCGAGAGCTGGCTGCCGATGTTGCCGTAGCCGACGATGCCGAGGGTGCGGCCGCGGATCTCGTGGCTGCCCGATGCCGACTTGTCCCAGGTGCCGGCGTGCAGGGCCTTGTCCCGGTCCATCAGCCGCCGGGCCAGGCTGATGATCTCCGCGATCGCCAGCTCGACCACGCTCCGGGTGTTCGAGTACGGCGCGTTGAACACCGCGACCCCGGAGGCCGCCGCGGCGGCGAGGTCGATCTGGTTGGTGCCGATGCAGAAGGCACCGACGGCGACCAGCCCGGGCCGCTCCCGGAAGACTTCGTCGGTCACCTGGGTCTTCGACCGGATGCCGAGGAGGGTGACGCCGTCGAGCGCGGCCACCAGCTCGGCCGGGTCCAGCGCTCCACGGCGGGACTCCACCTCGTACCCGGCGGCGGTCAGCGTCTCGACCGCGACCGGATCGATGTTCTCGAGCAGCAGTGCTCTCGGCATGGTCAGGAACCTAACCGCGTCAGGCGAAGCGGTGCGCGGCGGCCGACTGCAGGCCCAGCTCCTCGACCGAGACCTCGCGCATCTCCACCTTGCGGATCTTGCCGGTGACGGTCATGGGGAACTCGTCGACGACCTTGACGTAACGCGGCACCTTGTAGTGCGCCAGCCGGCCCGCGCAGAACTCGCGGAGCGACTCGGCGGTGAGCGGCTCGGCGCCCTCGCGCAGCCGCACCCACGCCATGAGCTCCTCGCCGTAGCGCTCGTCGGGCACGCCGATCACCTGGGCGTCCACGACGTCGGGATGGGTGTAGAGGAACTCCTCGATCTCCCGCGGGTACACGTTCTCCCCGCCGCGGATGACCATGTCCTTGATCCGGCCGACGATGTTGAGGTAGCCGGCGTCGTCCATGACGGCCAGGTCGCCGGTGTGCATCCAGCGGGCGGCGTCGATGACCTCGGCGGTCCTCTCCGGCTCGTCCCAGTAGCCGAGCATCACCGAGTAGCCGCGGGTGCAGAACTCGCCCGCCTCCCCGCGCGGCAGGGTCAGCCCGGTCCCGGGGTCGACCACCTTCACCTCGAGGTGCGGGTGCACCCGCCCGACCGTCGCGGTGCGGCGGTCGAGGTCGTCGTCCGCGCCGGTCTGGGTGGACACCGGTGAGGTCTCGGTCATGCCGTAGCAGATGGTCACCTCGGTCATCCCCATCTCGCTGACCACCCGCTTCATCACCTCCACCGGGCACGGCGAGCCGGCCATGATGCCGGTGCGCAGGCTGGAGAGGTCGTAGTCGGCGAAGTCCGGCAGGCCCAGCTCGGCGATGAACATGGTGGGGACGCCGTACAGCGACGTGCACCGCTCCTCCTGCACCGCGGCGAGCGTCAGGGCCGGGTCGAAGGCGGGCGCGGGGACGACCATCGTCGCGCCGTGGGAGGTGGCTCCCAGGTTGCCCATGCCCATGCCGAAGCAGTGGTAGAAGGGCACCGGGATGCAGATGCGGTCGGCCTCGGTGTACCCGCACCCCTCCCCCACGAAGAAGGCGTTGTTGAGCAGGTTGTGGTGGGTGAGCGTCGCGCCCTTCGGGAAGCCGGTGGTCCCCGACGTGTACTGGATGTTGATCGGGTCGTCGGCCGAGAGCTCCGCCGCGCGGCGCACCAGCAGCTCCCCGTCGCCGGCGTGGCCGGTGGCCATCAGCTGCTCCCACGCGTCGTCGCCGAGGAAGACCACCTCGCGCAGGTCGGGGCACTCGCCCCGCACCTCGGCCACCATCGCCCGGTAGTCGCTGGTCTTGAACTCGGGCGCGGACACGAGCACCGAGACGCCGGCCTGCCTCAGCACGTAGGACAGCTCGTGCGTCCGGTAAGCCGGGTTGATCGTCACCAGGATCGCGCCGAGCTTCGCCGTCCCGTACTGGACGAGGACCCACTCGGCGCAGTTCGGCGCCCAGATGCCGACGCGGTCCCCCTTCCGCACCCCCAGGGCGTCCAGGCCGAGCGCGCAGGCGTCGACGTCGGCGACCAGCTGCGGATAGGTCCAGCGGCGGCCGGTGGCGCACTCCACCAGCGCCTCGTGGTCGCCCACCCGTGCCGCCGTCCGGTCCAGGTCGGCGCCGATCGTGTCGCCCAGCAGCGGCACCGTGGAGGTTCCGCTGCTGTAGGACGGGACGGCGGGCGGGCTCGGCCGGGACACGCTCACGCGGTCACCTTCTCGGGCAGAAGGGCGCGCAGCCGCGCCGCGATCTCCTCCCGCACGGGAGCACCGGAGAGCACGACGTCGACCATCGTCAGCGAGGTGTGCGTGTGCCCGCGGGCCGCCACGTGCTCGACCGGGACGCCGGCCGTGCGCAGCGCCTCGGCGTAGGCGATGCCCTCGTCCCGCAGCGCGTCGAACTCGGCGGTCACCACGATGGCGGGCGGCAGGTCCGCCAGCCGGCCCCGCAGCGGCGAGGCGGCCGGGTCGCTGCGCTGCTCCGGATCGCAGTAGTGGTCCCAGAAGTACCGCATGACGCCGGCGGTCAGCACGTAGCCGTCGGCGTTCTCCCGGTAGGAGCCGGTGGTCATGGCCGCGTCGGTGACCGGCGTGAGGAGCAGCTGACCGCGCAGGGCCGGGCCGCCCTCGTCCCGGGCCCGCTGGGCCACGACCGTCGCGAGGTTGGCCCCGGCGCTCCACCCGGCGACGACCAGCTCGTCCGGGATGCCGCCCAGCTCGATCGCGTGCTCGGCGACCCACCGGAGCGCGGCCCACGCGTCCTCGGCGGCCGCCGGGTAGCGGGCCTCGGGCCCGTGCCGGTAGTCCACCGACACCACGACGGCGTCGCTGCGCGTGCAGAGGTCCCGGCACAGCGGCTCGTCGGAGGTGGCGTCCCCGATCACCCAGCCGCCGCCGTGGAAGTAGAGGACCACGGGGTGCGGACCGGGAGTCGACGGGCGGAACAACCGGTACGCCAGATCCCCGGCCGGGCCGGGCAGGACGCCGTCGCGGACCTCGCCGACCTCGGGGCCGAGCGGCCGGTCGGCGTTGATCGTGTCCATGAACTCCCGCAGCTGCGCCGGTGGCAGGGACTCCAGCGGCGGCAGGTCCAGCTCCGCCATGGCCTCCAGCACCGCGGCCACGTCGGGCTGCAGCCGGCGGACCACCCCGTCGGTGCACTGCTCGCCGTCCGGACCGCTCAACCGGAAGCCCAGGTAGCTCCGCTCGCGCACCTCGTCGGCCGCCGCCCGGTACCCGCCGACGCCCCCGATGTAGGGGTAGAAGACGCGGGGCTTGCCGGGCACGTTGGCGCCCATGTACCAGGAGTTCGCGGTGGGGTGCAGCGTCAGCGCTGCGCAGTCCGCGGCGTGCCGGTTCCACCCCTCCTCCGCCAGCGGGGTCGGCTCGATCGTCGTCATGCCGAGGGCGCGGAGGGCGGCGAGACAGCCGGCCACCCAGTCGACGTGCTGCTCGATCGAGACGGCCATGTTCGACAGGACCGACGGGCTGCCGGGTCCGGTGATCGCGAAGAAGTTCGGGAAGCCGGTCGTCATCAGGCCCAGGTAGGTGGACGGGCCGTCGGCCCACTTCTCCTTCAGCGTTCCGCCGTCGCGGCCCGTGACGTCCACGCCGACCAGCGCGCCGGTCATGGCGTCGAACCCGGTGGCGTAGACGATCGCGTCCACCTCGAACGACTCGCCGGCGGTCTCGATGCCGGTCTCGGTGATCGTGCTGATGGGCGTCTTCCGCAGATCGACCAGCCGGACGTGCGGGAGGTTGAACGTCGCGTAGTAGCCCGAGTCCAGGCAGGGCCGCTTGGTGCCGAAGTAGTGGTCCCGCGGGGACAGCGCCTCGGCCGTCTCCGGATCGGGGACGATCGAGCGGATCTTCTCGCGGATGAACTCCGCGATGATCTCGTTCGACGCCGGGTCGGTGCCCTGGTCGGCGAACACGCTCGTGATCGCCTGCAGCTCGCCTGCCTCCCACGCTGCCTCGAGCCGCTGCCGGCGCACGTCCTCCGGCGCCGTCACGCCCCGGACGTCGGTGGCTTCGCCGGGAACCCCCATCCGGGACCACCGCGCCGATTCCCGGTAGGCGCCCCGGTCCGCGCCCAGCTGGTCGACCCGCGCCGCCGGCGCAGGTCCGTTGTGCGCCGGGATGGAGAAGTTCGGCGTCCGCTGGAAGACGGTCAGCTCCGCCGCCTGCGCGGCGATCAGCGGGATCGACTGGATCCCCGAGGAGCCGGTGCCGATGACCGCGACCCGCTTCCCGGTGAAGTCGACGCCCTCGTGCGGCCAGCGGCTGGTGAGGTACACGTCGCCCCGGAAGCGGTCGGCCCCCGCGATCTCCGGCTCCTTCGGCACGGACAGGCAGCCGGTCGCCATCACGTAGTGCCGGCAGGTCACTGTCTCGCCGCCCGACGTGTGCACCCGCCAGAGATCCGCGGCGTCGTCCCACTCGGCGCCGTCGACCCTCGTGTCGAAGGTGATGTCGCGGCGCAGGTCGTACCGGTCGGCCACGAACTGCAGGTAGCGGAGGATCTCCGGCTGGGTGGCGTACTTCTCCGACCACGACCACTCCCGCTCCAGCTCGGGGTCGAAGCCGAACGTGTAGTCGGTGGTGGGGATGTCGCACCGGGCCCCCGGATAGCGGTTCCAGTACCAGGTGCCGCCGACGTCGCCCGCCTGCTCGAACCCGCGCGTGGAGAAGCCCGCGGCGCGCAGGCGGTGCAGCAGCATCAGCCCGGCGAAGCCGGCCCCCACGACGACGACGTCCACCTGCGGCTCCTGGCGCGCGTCCCGGTCTGCTTCCTCGGCCATGCGGTCCCCCTCGGACTATGACGACGGTCACACCTGCACGGCTCTTTCTACCGGTCCGCGCGGCCGACGCGGGTGCTTCACGCCGATCAGTTCTCCGCCGCGCACCGGTCGTTCCCACGACGGCGACCGGCGAGGGAGGGAACGCGATGGCGGTTCCAGAGGTGCTGCGCGAGGGAGATCCCGGGTACGACGACGCCCGGCGGGTGTGGAACGCGATGGTGGACCGCCGTCCGGCGCTGGTCGTCCGCTGCCGGTCGGCGTCCGACGTCGCCGCCGCGGTCTCGCTGGCCGGGGCCGAGGGGCTCGAGGTCGGGGTGCGCGGCGGCGGGCACGGCATCGTCGGTCACGCCGTGCCCGACGGCGGCCTGATGATCGACCTCACTCCCCTGGGCGCTGTCCGCGTCGACCCCGAGCGGCGCCGCGCCGAGGTGCAGGGCGGCGCACTGCTCGGCGCCCTCGACGCCGCCACCCAGCCGCACGGGCTGGCCACCACGGCGGGCAACGTCTCGCACACCGGGGTCGGGGGCCTCACCCTCGGCGGCGGCATGGGGTGGCTCGCGCGGCAGCACGGGCTGGCCTGCGACAACCTGCTGTCGGCCGAGGTCGTCACCGCCTCGGGAGACGTCGTCCGGGCCTCCGAGGACGAGAACGCCGAGCTGTTCTGGGGTCTGCGGGGCGGCGGCGGCAACTTCGGCGTGGTGACGGCGTTCGAGTTCCGGCTGCACCGCACCGGCACGCGGGCGCTGTCGGTCGAACTGGACTTCCCCGTGGACGCGGCGATGGGGCCGGCCGTCCGGTGGCGGGATCTCTGTGCGGAGGCGCCGCGCCGGGCGACCTTCACGGCCGCGGCGAGCGGGGGCGTCGCGACCCTCGGGCTGGTGTGGGTCGGCGACCCGGACGAGGGCAGGCGCTACGCCCGCTGCCTGGACTCCCTGGGCTCGCCACTGGCCCGGCGCGACGTCGAGCTGAGCTACCTGGACCTGCAGCGCCGGGACGACGACCGGCAGGGGCACCGGCAGCGCCGCTACTGGAAGGGGCACTACCTCCCCGCGCTCCCCGACGACGCGATCGCCGCACTGCTGGCGTCCGACCCCTCGTTCGCGGCCGGCCTGCAGTCCTACGGCGGCGCGATCGCGGACGTCCCCGGCGATGCGACCGCGTTCGGCCACCGGTCGGCGGCGTTCGAGTACGTCGGCGCCGCCCGGTGGACCGACCCGGCCGAGGACGACGCCCGCCTGGCCACGGCCCGGCGCAGCGCGGCGGCGCTGACGCCCCACGCCAGCGGCGTCTACGTCAACGCCCTGTCCGACGACGGCGCGGACGGGCTCCGCCGCGCCTACCCGCAGGCCGCACTGGCCCGCCTCACCGCGCTGAAGGACGCCGTCGACCCCGGAAACGTCTTCCACCTGAACCACAACGTCGCGCCGAGCCGGATGGCGCCGGTCCTCCGCGCGACCTGATGGTCACCGGGCGGCGGCCGGCCCCGCTGCCTACGGTGACCGGGTGTTCCTCCTCTTCGGCTTCGGCAGCAAGGAGCGGGTGCTCGGCCCCGGGGCTGTCCGCACCTGCCCGAACTGCGCCAACACCACGACGTGGACACGGGTGCGCGTGGTCAAGCAGGTCACCGTCTTCTTCCTGCCGATCGCCCGGTGGGGACGACGACAGCTGGAGATCTGCGGCATCTGCCGCACCGCCGTCGACGTCTGAGCCGGCCGGCCGTCAGCCGCCCGCGGCCAGGCTGCGGCCCATCTGCTCGTGGACGGCGTTGATCGCCTGCAGCGGGCGCAGCATCACGCGGAACTCGACGATCCGGCCGGCGTCGTCGCAGGTGATGATGTCGACGCCGTTGACGTACTTGCCCTCCACGCTGGTCTCGAACTCGAGCACCGCGGTGTGCCCGGCCAGAACCTCCTTCGTGTACCGGAAGGTGCCACCGTCCCCGCCGGCCAGCGTTCCCGCCGCGGCCCGGAGGTACTGCGTCGTGACGGCCTTCCCGCGCTGGGGCGTGTAGACCACGGGCGAGTAGAAGACGACGTCGTCGGCGAGCAGCTCGTCCAGGCCGTCGGGGAGCTCGCCGGCCATGTACCGGTGCCAGCGGGCGATCACGGCCTCGATCGCGTGGTCCGTCGTGCTGTGGTCCATGGAGCCTCCTCCGTCGCGGCGCGCGGTCGCGCCCCCGCACGGATCCTGCCCTGACCGGGGACCCCCCGGACGCAGCGACGGCCCTCCCGAGAGTTCCGGGAGGGCCGTCGCCGTGGCGCGGAGGTGGGTCAGTGCATCAGGACCGCGGCCGGAACCGCGCCGTCCTCGTCGTCCAGGAGGTGGGACTCCTCCTTCTTCCGCGGCAGGAACGCCACCGGGATCAGGGCCAGCAGGACGAGCACGAAGGCGACGGCGAACGTCGTCCCGAAGCCGTCGGCCATGAACTCCAGCGGCGCGACACCCTCGGGCATGGCCGCGGTGAGCTGGTTGGTCAGGACCACCGACAGGACTGCCGTACCGATGGAGCCACCGATCTGCTGGACGATGTTGACCAGCGTCGAGCCGCGGGCGACCTCGTGATTGGTCAGCGACTTCAGCGCCGAGGTCATGATCGGCATCATCGTGCCGCCCATGCCGAGGCCCATCACGAACAGCGCGCCGCAGAGCACCAGGTAGGAGGTGTCCGCGCCGACCTGGGTGAAGACGAAGAACCCGCTCGCCATCACCAGCAGGGCGACCGGCACGGTGCGCCCGATCGGCACCTTGTCGGCGAGGATGCCGGCGATCGGCATCGTCACCATGGCGCCCAGCCCCTGGGGGGCGATGAGCAGACCGGCCATCAGGGTGGTCTCCCCGCGCACCTGCAGGAAGTACGACGGGAACAGCAGGCCCGCCCCCATGAACGCGATGACGAACACGAACATCGCCACCGTGGCGACCGTCAGGCGCCGGTTGCGGAACAGCCGCAGGTCGATCAGCGGCTTGTCGGTCCGCAGCGCGTGGGCGACGAACGCGAGGATCAGCAGGACGCCGATCGTGGCCGACACCCACACCCGCGGGCCGAAGGACGCGCCCTCGCCACCCTCGGCGATCGAGGAGACGCCGAACAGGAACAGGGCCAGGCCGGGCGAGAGCAGCAGCATGCCCAGGAAGTCGAACCGCTCGGTCGGGCTCGGCTCGTCCTTGGGCAGCACCGTGAAGGAGTAGGCCAGGGCCACGATGCCGATGGGCAGGTTGATCAGGAAGATCCAGTGCCAGGAGGCGATGTCGATCAGCCAGCCACCCAGGATCGGGCCCATGATCGGGCCGAGCAGCATCGGGATGCCGAGCACGGCCATCAGCCGGCCGATGCGGTCCGGGCCCGCGGCGCGGGTCAGGATCGTCATGCCCAGCGGCATCAGCATGCCGCCACCGAGGCCCTGCAGGACACGGAAGGCGATCAGCATCTCGATGGAGGTCGCCATCGCGCAGAGCACGGAACCTGCGGTGAAGAGGAACAGCGCCGCGAGGTAGAGCCGCTTCGTGCCGAAGCGGTCAGCGGCCCAGCCGGTGAGCGGGATGACGGTGGCCAGGGCCAGCGTGTACGCGGTCATGGTCCAGGCGACCGTCGCGTAGGAGGCGTCGAAGACCTCCTGGAACGTCGGCAGCGCGACGCTGACCACGGTGATGTCGAGGATCGACATGATGGCGCCGAGGACGACGACGCCGGCGATCCGGAGGACCGCCCCGTCGATCTTCTCTGGGTACACCGGCGGCACCGGCGGGGCTGTGGTGGTCACAGGCAGTTCTCCTGGTCTGTACGCGGGCGGAGGACGCCGCCCGCGAGGATGTCGGTCAGCACCCGGTGCAGCTGGTCGCGCTGCTCCGGGGGAAGGGCGCGGGTGAAGGACCGCACCGAGTCGCGCTTGGCCTCGACGTGCTGCGCCACGAGCCGCTCGCCGACCGACGTCAGCGACACGAGCTTGACCCGCCGGTCGCTGGCGCTCTCCCGCCGCTCGACCAGGTCGAGGTGCAGGAGCTGGTCGACGGTGCGGCCGGCCGCGGCCACCGAGAGCCCGAGGGCCTCGGCGATCGAGTGGATGGGCATCGGCTCGGCGGTCTTGGCCAGCAGGAACAGGCTGCGTGCCTGGGAGAACGACAGGTCACTGGCGATCAGCGCGTCCAGGCCGTCGGACTCGCTGATGGTCATCAGGCGGGTCACGAAGTCCACGATCACGTCGTGGAGGTCGTCGGACTGTTCGGGCACCTGAAAACCCTAACGCCGACGCAACCTTTGACGAAGTGAAATGTTTGTCAACGCGCGATGAACTGCGCCACACTCCTGCCCACCCACTTCCTGGAGGATCGCATGACCGCAGGCCTCGAAGAGTCGTCCGACCGGCAGCGCAGGGGACGCCGCATCGCGATGTCCCCGACGGAGGTCGACGCCTTCCTCCGCGAGGAGCGCACCTGCCGCGTGGGCACCATCGGACCGGACGGCACGGCACACGTCTCGCCGCTGTGGTTCGCCTGGGACGGCGCCACGCTGTGGCTGCACTCCCTGATCCGCGCCCAGCGCTGGACCAACCTGGTCCGCGACCCCCGCGTGACGGTGCTGGTCGATGCGGGCGAGCAGTACGGCGAGCTCCGCGGGGTCGAGCTGTCCGGGCGCGCCGAGATCCTGGGCGAGACGCCGTGGACCGGGGCGCCGGACCCTCAGCTGGACGAGCCGGTGCGGCTGTTCGGCGACAAGTACGCCGGCGGTCGCTTCCCCGCCGACGGCCGGCACGCCTGGCTGCGGATCGTCCCGGAGAAGGTCGTCAGCTGGGACTTCCGCAAGGCCGCGTGATCCCCTTGCCGGGCCCGCGGGAGAGGGCCACGCTCGACGGGGTCTCATCCGCACGGGGGCAGATCCCGATGGGGAGCCAGCCATGCTGAACACGAGCAGGGTCGAAGCCAACATCCCGGCCGCGGACCTCGGCCGGGCGAGGGCCTTCTACGCCGACAAGCTCGGCCTGACGCCGACGCACGAGATGGGCGGCGTCGCCCTCACCTACGAGACGGAGGGCGGGACCGCCTTCAACGTCTACGAGACCGCCTTCGCCGGTCAGGCCGGGCACACCATCGCCCAGTGGCACGTGGACGACATCGAGGCCGAGGTGCGCGACCTGAAGGCCAAGGGCGTGACGTTCGAGGTGTACGACATGCCCGGCGTCCGGTGGGACGGCGACATCGCCTCCCTCGAGGGCCTGGGCCGCGCGGCCTGGTTCAAGGACAGCGAGGGCAACACCATGTGCATCGACCAGGAGGTCCCCACCGGCTGAGCGGGCAGCGGGGCCCGTCCACGCCGTAGCCTTCCGCGGATGTCCGCCGCCCCCGCTCCCGGCAGCGCCCCCTGGTGGCGCCAGCACGAGGAACGACTGCGCCGGCGGCGGCCGCACACCGACGGCCTGACGCTGGAGGTCGTGCTGACCGAGGCGCTCGCGCTGGTCGACGCCGAGGGGATGGACGCGCTCACGGTGCGGGCGCTGGCCACGCGCCTGGACACCGGCAGCTCCACGCTCTACCGGCACGTCGCCAGCCGGGACGAGCTGCTCGTGCTGCTCGTGGACGCGGTGCTCGGCGAGGTGCGGCTGCCCGACCCGGAGCTGCCGGGCCGGGTGCGCGTCGAGCAGCTCTCGACCGAGCTCCGCCGGGTGCTGCGCAGCCATCCGCACGTCGTGCCCGCGCTCAGCGGCTCGCCCATCCTCGGCCCCAACGCCATGCGGGCCTCGGCCTGCGGGCTGGACAACCTGCTCGCCGCCGGGCATCCCCCGGAGCGGGCGCGCGCCGCCTACCTCGCGCTGCTCGACTACGTGCTGGGGTCCGTCGCCTTCGACGCGGCCGCCGAGTCGCCGGGGGCCGCGCACGACCGGAGACCCGGCAGCGACGACGTCTTCGCCTTCGGGCTGGCCACGTTCCTGGACGGCCTCGAGAGGGGCTGACAGTTGCGAGCATTGCTCGCTAGTGTTCCGGGTCACACCCCCTTGGAGGCACCGTGGCCCGACCCACCCCCGCCGACGAACAGCTGATCCACCAGCTGCCCGAGCTCCTGCCGGCGGTGGCGACCCCGCATCCGCACTGGCGGGAGAGCCACTTCTTCGACATCCACGACCCCTCCGGAGCCGGCGACGCCGTCTTCTTCACCATGGCCGTGCGGCCCGCGCAGGACAAGATGGACAGCCTGCAGATGGGCCGCATCGCCGGCCAGCAGGTCATGCACGGCAGCGCGCGGCCACTGGGCGACGACCCGCAGACCCCCGAGGTGCCCGGCGCGCGCGTCGAGATCGTCAAGCCGTGGCAGGAGGTCCGGATCTGGGCCGACCCCGAGGTGAGCCCGATCGGGGTCGACGCCGTCTTCACCGCCCGCACCCAGGCCTACGGCCTGCGCCGCGGCACGATGCGCGCCATCGACGGCATCGTCTGGGACCAGAGCCACATCCTGCAGTCCGGCACCTGGACGGGCACGTACACCGTCGACGGCGTCGAGCGCAGCATCGACGGCTGGACCGGTCAGCGGGACCACTCCTGGGGCGTCCGCGACCACGGCCGCTGCCCGCTCTGGATCTGGTTCCAGATCCAGCTCGAGGACGGGATGCTCGGCGTCTGGCACTGGGAGCTGGCCAACGGCGCGACGATCTACACCGACGGCTGCTGGGCCGCCGCCGACGGCAGCGACCCGGTCCCGGTGGTCGGCTTCAGCTATGACGTCGACTGGCGCGACCGGGACGGCGCCGTCGTGGCCTACGGGAAGAACGGCGAGCAGGTCGGCGGGATCGCGGGCGACTGCCGGTTCGTGCTCGCCGACGGCCGGACGATCGACGTCGAGGCCGAGGGTGACTTCGTCCGGCCGTACGAGCCCTTCCACCGCGGCGGGCTCAACGTCGTCCGGGTACGCACCGGAGACGGCCGGAGCGGCACCGCCGTCTACGAGGTGACCGGCTCCCGCCACCACCGCTTCTTCCCCGACACCGATGTCGACGGGATCCTGCCGTGCTGATCGCCGACACGGCCGACGCCCTGACGCCGGAGTGGCTCACCGTCGCCCTGACCTCGTCCGGCTCCCTCGACGGGGCACGCGTCGTCGACGCGGAGGTCCGGCCGCTCGGCACGGGGCAGATGTGCGACAGCGTCCGGATCGGCCTGACCTACGACGAGGCGGACGCCGGGCCGGCGTCCCTGGTCGCCAAGCTGCCCGCCGCCGACGAGGGCAGCCGGGCCACCGCGATCGCGTTCCGCTCCTACGAGAAGGAGGTCCGCTTCTACCAGGAGCTGGCGCACCGGCTGCCGGTCCGGACTCCGCGCGTGCACCACGCCGACATCGACGTGCCGACGGCGTCCTTCGTGCTGCTCCTCGAGGACCTCGCGCCCGCGCAGCCCGGCGACCAGCTGCTCGGCTGCAGCACCGAGGTGGCCGCCGCGGCCGCGGCGGAGCTGGTCAAGCTGCACGCACCCCTGTGGGGCGACCCGTCGCTCACGCAGCTCGACTGGTTGCACGGCGACCCCGACGGACGGGGCGCGCTGCTCAAGGAGGTCCTGCCGCTGCTCTGGTCGGGCTTCCAGGAGCGGTACGCCGCCTCGCTCCCGCCGCACGTCAAGCAGGCCGGCGACGTCTATTTCGGCCGGCTGGACGCCCGGCCCGCCGGCGCGACGCCGCAGACGGTCACCCACGTCGACTACCGGCTGGACAACCTCCTGATCGGCCCGGGCGGTGAGGTCACCGTCGTGGACTGGCAGACCTGCGGGACCGGGGTGGGGCCCAGCGACCTCGCCTACTTCCTCGGGGCGGGCCTGGCGCCCGACGTCCGGCGCGAGGCCGAGGACCAGCTCGTCCGCGAGTACCACGACGGCCTGGTCGCGGCCGGTGTCACCGGCTACGACCGGGACGACTGCTGGCTGGACTACCGGCGGGGCACCTGGGGCGGCCTCTCGATGGCGGTGCTGGCCTCGATGAGCGTGAAGCGCACCGACCGCGGCGACGAGATGTTCATGGCCATGGCCGACCGGCACGCCCGGCACGCACTCGACCTCGACGCCGCCGACGTCCTGTCCTGATCCCCTCCCCCCGTCCCTCCCGAGAAGGAACCCCACGTGACCCAGCACCTGATGACCATCAACGGGGAGTCGCAGTCCTCCCCCGACTCCTTCGACGTGATCAACCCTGCGACGGGCGAGCCGTTCGCGCGCGCACCGGAGGCCACCGCCGAGCAGCTGGACGACGCCATGAACGGCGCCGCGCAGGCGTTCCGCTCCTGGAAGCGCGACGACGACGCGCGCCGCGACGCCCTGCGGCTGGCCGCCAAGGCCGTCAACGAGGCCGTGCCGCAGATCGCCACCCTGCTCACCCAGGAGCAGGGCAAGCCGCTGAACGAGGCCATGTTCGAGGTGATGGGCGTCGGCATGTGGCTGCAGTACTACGCCGACCTCGAGGTGGAGCGCGAGATCCTCCAGGACGACGACGCAGCCTTCGTGGAGGTCGTGCGCCGGCCGATCGGCGTCGTGGCCGCGATCGCCCCCTGGAACTTCCCGCTGCTGCTGTCGTCCTGGAAGATCGCCCCGGCCCTGCGCGCCGGCAACACCGTCGTGCTGAAGCCCTCGCCGTACACGCCGCTGTCGTCGCTGTCGATGGTCGAGGTGCTCAACCAGGCGCTGCCGCCGGGCGTGCTGAACATCGTCACCGGCGGGGACTCCCTGGGTGCGGCGATGACCGCGCACCCGACGCCGCGCAAGGTCAGCTTCACCGGCTCGATCAGCGCCGGCAAGAAGGTCGCGATGGCCTCCGCGGCGGACCTGAAGCGGGTCACCCTCGAGCTCGGCGGCAACGACCCGGCGATCGTGCTCGACGACGCCGACCCCGCCGTCGTCGGCAAGCAGCTGTTCTCCGCGGCGTTCACCAACAACGGCCAGACCTGCGTCGCGGTCAAGCGCGTCTACGTGCCGGAGAGCCTGCAGGACGCCGTCGTCGAGGCCCTGGTCGCCGAGGCGAACAGCGTCGTCGTCGGGGACGGGATGGACGAGGCGACGAAGCTCGGCCCCATCCAGAACCGGCCGCAGTTCGACCGGGTCGCGCACCTGGTCGACGGCGCGCTCGCCTCCGGCGCGCGGGCCGCGGCCGGCGGAGCGGCCCTCGACCGGCCGGGCTACTTCTTCGCCCCGACCATCCTCACCGACGCCGCGGACGGCACCGCGATCGTCGACGAGGAGCAGTTCGGCCCGGCGCTGCCGGTGATCGCCTACCGCGACCTGGACGACGCCATCGAGCGCGCCAACGCCACCACCTTCGGCCTCGGCGCCTCGGTGTGGGCCACCGACACCGAGCGGGGCGAGGCCGTCGCCCGTCAGCTCGACGCGGGATCCGCCTGGGTGAACACCCACGCGGCACTGGCGCCGAACCTGCCGTTCGGTGGGCTGAAGTGGAGCGGCGTCGGCGTGGAGAACGGGCCGTGGGGCTACAAGGGCTTCACGGACATGCAGCTGCTCAATCGCCGCAAGAAGTAGCGGCGCCCCGCCCCGCCGCCCGAGGAGAGCCGAGCCCGCCGTGCGCCCCGACCCCCGACTGCTGCTGCCGCGACAGGTCGAGGAGTACCGGGGCGCACGGTGGGCGCTCGTCGTCCTCGTGGTCTACGCGGTGGTCTCCACCGGACGCAGCCTGGTGCACGTGCTCGCCCCCGACAGCGGCGCCGTGTCCATCGCCACGATCGACGTCGACGTCGAGGGCGGGAGCAACGTCGTCGCCCTGCTCGGCCAGTGGGGCGGCGCGCAGCTGCTGATGGCGCTCCTGGTCTGGGTGGTCGTCGCGCGCTACCGCGGGCTCGTGCCCCTGATGCTGGCCGGCGCGGTGCTGGAGGCGCTGCTCCGGGTGCTCGTCGGGCAGTTGAAGCCCCTGGAGACCGTCGGCACCCCGCCCGGCGGCCCGGGGACCTACGTGTCACTGGTGATCTGCGGCGCGGCGTTGGTCGCCTCGCTCGTCCCTCGCGAGCCGGGCGACACGCCGTCCGGTCGGCCGCCTCTCCCCGGCTGAGGCGGGGTGGGATCGGGGGCGTCACCTGGGCCGACCGTGTAGCGGCTCGAAAGTGTGCCGGATCCGACGTTTAACAGTCCCTGTTCGCTACGTAGCGACACGTTACGCTCTGTCACGCCGTCGACCCGCCCCACGAGCGTCTCGCTCATCGCGCTCCATGTCCTGGACAGGGACAACGCCTGCGGCTTCATTCGAGAGAGCTGATGATCATGCTCCACTCCGACGCACCTCTCCCCTCCTGGGTCGAGTTCCCCGCGCTGGCCCACCCCGCCCTGGACGACTTCGCCCGGGAGGTCGCCCAGGCGCTGCACGCCCCCATCGCGCAGGTGTCCATCGTCTCGCAGGCCGGCCAGACCATGCCCGGTGCCGCAGGACTGACCAGCGCGGCCGACAAGGACCGGACGGCCCCCTTGGCGTTCTCGATCTGCCAGCACGTCGTGCGGTCCGGCGCACCCTTCGTGGTCAACGACCTCCGCGGTCACCCGACGCTGCACGATTCGCCCGCCGTGGCGTCCCTGGGGGTGGTCGCCTACGCGGGCGTGCCGCTGCACAACCTGGCCGGACAACCCGTCGGCGCGCTCTGCGCGATGGACTTCCGGCCCCGCGCGTGGCCCGAGCAGCAGATCGCCTGGCTGCTCGAGCGGTCCGCAGCGGTCTCCCTGACGCTGCAGTCGTACTCCATCGAGTTGCGGATGGCCGAGTCCTCGTTCGCCATGGCGCGGGCCCGGGCGACCTGCCGCGCCGCCCACGCTGCCTCAGCGGCGCTGGCGGAGAGTTCCGGGGCCGCGGCACACCGGGACGGGCTGCTCGCCCGACTCGCCGACGACCTGGTCGGCGTCGAGGAGATCGCGGACCTGACGCGCGTGGTGAGCCGCTACGCGACCCTCTCCCTGCACGCATCCGCCGTGGCGATCGTCCTGGAGAGCCCGGTTCCCGGCGGTGGCGGGCCGGTGTGCATCGACGGTCAGCCGGTTCCCGACTGGGCCAGGGAGCCGGGGGGTCTCCGACCGGCGGTCGAACGACTGCCGCTCAGGATCTCCGAGAGCGGTGAACGCGGATCCCTCGTCCTGCGGTGGGACGCGGTCGCGTCCGTCCCCGCCCGGAGCACGCTGCAAGCGCTGACGGAACTGCTTGCGCCGACGGTGGAGTGGGTCGTGCTCGAGAAGAGGCGCCGGGCGCTCCACTCGTCGATCGTCACCGACAGCTCGTTCCCCGGCACTGCCGCGCCGCAGCAGCCGACGGCCCGTCGGCCCTGCGCCTGACCAGCACCCCGATGCGTCCGACCATCTTGCGGGGCCGACCGGCTCCCGTCGCACATCCACGAACGGAGCAGCACGTGCAGTCCATCCTGCCCAGGACCTCGACCGGATACGAAGTGACCGCCCTCCCGCGCATCCTGTTCGTGGACGACGAGGTCGCCGTGCTGGACGGCCTCCGCCGCCAGTTGCGCAAGCGGTTCGACGTGCTCACCGCGACCGGCGGCGAGGACGCCCTGCAGCTGCTGGCCGCGGCCGACGAGGCCGTGGCGGTCATCGTGTCGGACATGCGGATGCCGGAGATGGACGGCGCCACGCTGCTCGGCCG
The DNA here is from genome assembly GCA_041640835.1 of Blastococcus sp. GTDB lineage: Bacteria > Actinomycetota > Actinomycetes > Mycobacteriales > Geodermatophilaceae > Blastococcus. Next base: position 26,206 of record JBEPZM010000001.1, on the reverse strand, counting down.
GGTACGCCGTCAGCACCCGGACGTGGTGCGCATCCTGCTGACCGGCCAGGCGGACACCCAGTCGGCCATCGCGGCGGTGAACGAGGGGAGCATCCACCGCTTCCTCACCAAGCCCTGCCCGCCCGAGGTGCTCATCGACGAGCTGGCCAGCGCGGTCGAGCTGCACCGCCTGGCCACGGTGGAGAAGGAGATGCTGGCCACCACCCTGCGCCGGACCGTGGAGGCGCTGCTGGCCACGCTGGCCCTCGCACAGCCGGTGGCCTTCGCGCGCGCGCAACGCATCAGCTCGACCGCCCTCGAGGTGGCCCAGGTGCTGCAGATCCAGGACGCCTGGGCCGTGGAGATGACCGCCCAGCTGTCCTCGCTCGGCGCGGTGGCTCTGCCGGCCGCGGTCCTGACCAAGCTCGACCGCGGCCGCCCGCTCGAGGTGGAGGAGCGGGAGATGGTCGACCGGGTGCCGGCGCTCAGCCGCGACCTGGTGGCCGCGATCCCGCGACTGGAAGCAGCAGCCGAAGCGATCGGCTGGCAGCGCGCCCGGTTCGACGGGCAGGACTCGGGCCCGGGCGTGCCGACGGGGACCGACCTGCCGCTGAGCGCTCGCATCCTCCGCGTCGCCGTCGACTTCGAGAGCCGGATGTCGGTCCAGAAATCGGTGGAACGGGCCATCGGAGTTCTGCGATCGGAGGTGGGCGCCTACGACCCCGACGTCGTGGAGGCCCTGGCGACCGCCCACGAGCTCACGCCTGCCGGGAGCGACGCCGAGGGTCTCGTCGACGTCGACCAGCTGCGAGCGGGCATGGTCGTGTCGGAGGACCTGTACACCGTCGACGCGCTGCTCCTCGTCGGTCGAGGGACCGAGGTCACCGACACCCTCGTCGAGCGACTGAAGAACTTCGAGGAGCTGGGACGGTTCCAGGGGCAGATCCTGGTGAGCGACCAGCGCGGATCGGAGTGACGTCCGCAGCCGGTGCCGGCCGCGGCTCGACCCACCGCCCGGTTCCCGGCGACCCCGTCCTGCTCGGGCCCCGCACCGACGGCCTCGTCGCCCTCGACCTCGACGGGCGTTGCACCCACGCGACACCCACCGCGGCAGCGCTCCTGGGCTACGAGGTCAAGGAGCTCATCGGCAGCCGGCTCCACGAGCTCGCACACCATCGGCATCCGGACGGTTCTGCTCTGTCGTGGGAGGACTGCCCGCTCCACCAGGCGGCCAGGTCCGGCCAGCCCGCCGACCTGACGGGTATCGCCTTCTGGCGGGCCGACGACAGCCTGCTCGTCGCCAACTGCTGGGTGCAGCCGATCCACCACCAGGGCCAGGTCGTCGGCATGATGACCAGGTTCACGGAGGCGTTCTGGGAGTCGCCGGGCGAGGACGAGCCACGTTCCGACGCCTTCATCGGCGTCGACCGGCACGGGGTCGTGGTCGCCTGGAGCGCGAGCGCGCAGGCGCTGCTGGGGTGGACGGCACAGCAGGCCATCGGCCAGAGCATCTACCCCATGCTCCTGATCGCCGACGAGCGCGCCCGCGTCGAGCAAGCACTCAGCGCGCCGGCTCCCGACTGGGCGGGTTCAGCCGACCTCCCGCAGCGCGTCGCGCTCCGGCGGACGGACGGCGTGACCATCTCGGCCCGCCTGACCGGCGGGTGGGCGACCCTCGGCCGGGAACAACGCTTCCACGCCTTCCTGCGCGAAGAGGTCACTGCGTCGTCGCAGCACAGCCGAGCCTGGAGCGAGGCGCTCAACAAGCTTCTCCTCACCGGCAGCGGGGACGTCTACAGCCAGCACGGCCACGACGACGAGATCCTGGACATCTCGGACTCCGTCGAGGCGCTCATCGGATGGTCCCCGAGCCAGCTCATCGGACGCCGGCTGTCCAGCCTCATCCACCCCGCCGACCGGGACGCCCTGCGCTGGGGTGAGGACGACGGCGACTCGTCCCGGGCCGGTGACTTCTCCTACCGCCTGCGGCATCGCGACGGCCACCACGTGTGGGTGGAGACCACGGCAGTCGTGGTCCGGAGCAGCGACGGCACGATCAGCGAGACCCTGATGTGCACCCGCGACGTCACCGCACGTCGGTCGAGGGAGCAGGCCCAGCACGAGGAGAACCGCCTGGAGGCCCTCGGGCGGCTGGCCGCCGGGCTGGCGCACGAGATCAACACACCCATCCAGTACGTCGGGGACAACGCCCGCTTCCTCGCCGACGCCTTCGCCGACATGCTCACCCTGCTCGGCGTCTACCGGCGCACCCTGCACGCCGACGAGGCGATCGACTGGCCCGACCGGCTCGCCGAGCTGCGGCGTGTGGAGGCCGAGCTCGAGCTCGACTACCTGGAGGTCGAGGTCCCCTCGGCGGTCTCGCAGACGCTGTCCGGCATCGACCGGGTGGCGACGATCGTGCGGGCGATGAAGACGTTCAGCCACCCCGGCCACGAGGAGCACCTTCCGGCCGACCTGAACGAGGCGTTGACGGCGACCGTCACGGTGACCGGGCACCAGGTCAACGGGGTCGCCGCCCTCACCATGTCCTTGGGCGACCTCCCCCCGGTGCGCTGCAACATCGCGCAGCTCAACCAGGCCTTCCTCAACCTGATCGTGAACGCAGCCGACGCCGTGGAGAGCACCGGCCGGCGCGGGGAGATCAGGCTGAGCACGGCGGTCGAGCGCGACGACGCCGTCATCCGCGTCGAGGACACCGGCGGCGGCATCCCCGACGACGTCCTGAGCAAGATCTTCGAGCCCTTCTTCACCACGAAGGAACCCGGCCGTGGCACGGGACAGGGCCTCGCGCAGGTGCGCTCCGTGGTGCAGGACCACGGCGGGACGGTGGAGGTGGACACCGAACCCGGGGTCGGCACCGTGTTCACGCTGCGGCTGCCGATCCTCGGCGCCACGACGGCGTAGTCCCCTGACATCCGGACCCGCAGCAGGCCGTCCCGTCGGGATCAGACGGGCGTGTGCCGGTCCCGGATCAGCAGGGCGAACGGCACGGCGGTGAAGGCGCAGAGCGCGGTCAGCAGGTAGACGACCGCGAACGGCCCCGCCGTCGTCGCGTCCCCGGCCAGGGCGGTGAACAGCCCGATGCCGACGACGGCGCCGATCTGGTTCGAGGTCTGCTGCAGCGACGTCGCCAGGCCGAAGTCCTTCTCGTCCACGGCGTGCCCCATGGCGGAGACCAGGCCCGGCTGCGCGTGCCCGAAGGCCCAGCCGGACAGCGGCAGCGCGATCGCGATGGCGACCACCGAGGTGGTGAGCGCCCCGACCGTCATCGACGCCATCACCAGGCCCAGCCCCGCGGCGGCGACCACCACCATCCGCCGCTCCCCGAAGCGCTGACCCCAGCGCGAGGCCGTCGGGGCCGCGCCCACGATGAAGACCGCCCGCGGCACGCTGAGCAGCGAGGTCAGGCCCGCCGACAGCCCCATCACCGACTGCATGAGCAGCGGCGTGAGCACGAAGTTGCCCATCCACCCGGCCCCGAGGAAGAAGCTGGCGGCGGTCACGACGCGGGTGTTCCGGGACGACAGCACCCGGATCGGCAGCAGCGGGTGGGACGCCCGGCGCTCGATGCGCACCAACGCCCACACCGCGAACGGCACGATGACCAGGCAGCCGATGGGCACCGGCGACAGCCCCCACACGCCCAGCCGGTTGACCCCGAACGTCAGCGCCAGGGTGGCCAGCGCCAGCGCGAGGGCGCCGGGGAGGTCCAGCGGCACCCGGGCCTGCCCGCGCGGATCGGCCGGGAGCACCGGCACGGCGGCCACCAGCGCCGCGACGCAGATGACCGCCTGGACGGCGAAGATGATCCGCCAGCCGACCAGGTCCACCAGCGGTCCGCCGATGACGACGCCCACGACGGCAGCGCCGGCCAGCACGGCCGAGGCGAGCGAGGAGACGCGCACCCGCTGCTCGGGCGGGTGCACGCGGAAGAGCATGGCGAACGAGCTGGGGATCGTCGCGGCCGAGCCGAGCTGGGAGATGGTGCGCGCGGTGATCAGGCTGCCGGCGTTCCAGGCCAGCGCGGTCCCGATCGCGAACAGCGCGGCGACGACCATGCCGATGAGGAACAGCTTGCGGTGCCCGCGCAGGTCGCCGAGGCGGCCCAGCACCGGCGTGCTGACGGCAGCGGCCAGCAGCGGCGCGGTCGTCACCCAGAGCACCGTCGAGGGCGTCGAGTCGAGGTCCAGCGCGATCGGCTGGACGGCGATGGTGAGGATCGTCGCCGGGAACGTGGTGGCGAACATGCCGGCCAGGCAGGCCACCAGGATCCACCGCCGCCGCTCGGGGCTCGGCACGTCGGGGGGCTCGGACATCAGGCGGTCAGCACAGCCCAGCCCTGCGGCGGCAGCTGCACGCGGCCGCCGGCCAGCCGTCCGGTCCCGCACTCGACGGTGGAGGCATCGGCCGCCGGCAGCTCTGCGGGCGCCGCCGCGAGGTTGAGGGCGACCACCACCGCCTCCCCCGCGGTGCCCGACCGCAGGACGACCTGCTCGTTGGCGAGGTGGACGACGTCGACGTGTGCCCGCACCAGCCAGGGGTGTCGGCGCCGCAGCGCGACCAGCTCCCGGTGCACGCCCAGGAGCTCGCGGGCGGTCGCGTCCAGCTCCCCGGGAGCGGGCGGACGCGACGGGAACTCCGGGCGCACGGCGTCGTCACCGCCCAGGCGCTGCTCCTTGACGCCCGTCCAGCCGTACTCGTCGCCGGCGTAGACGCTCGGCACCCCCGCGACGGTGAACAGCACCGCCAGTGCGTGCGGCACCAGCGCCGGCCCCACCGCCGAGGCGATGCGGGTGACGTCGTGGTTGCCGACGAAGGTGGACGGCACGGACGTCCGCAGCAGCCCGTTGTGCCGTTCCAGCGCGTGGGCCAGCTCGAAGAAGTTCCGCTCGCCGATCCCGTGCCAGATGGCCTGCCACAGCTCGTACTGGGTCAGCGAGTCGATGGTGGAGGCCTCGACGATCGCGGCCGCGTCGCCGTGGATCACCTCGCCGGTGAACCAGGCGCCGGGATGGGTGCGGCGCACCTCGGGCAGCACCCGGGCCCAGAACTCCGGGGGCACCGCGTAGGCGGCGTCCAGCCGCCAGCCGTCAGCGCCGCGGTCGAGCCAGTGCCGCAGGACCCCGACCACCAGCTCCGCCACCGCGGGCGAGGAGTGGTCGAGCGCGACGAGCTGGTCGTGGCCCTCGAACACGTCCGCCCGGACCGGGTCGCCGGGCCGCCAGCCGGTCCAGTCGATGCGGAACAGCCCCGCCGTCGCCGCCGCCGGGCCCTCGGCCTCCACCTGCGCGAAAGCGGGGTGCCCTCGGCCGACGTGGTTGAACACGCCGTCCAGGGTGATGCGGATGCCGCGCTCGCGGCAGGCCGCGAACAGCCGCTCGAGGTCGTCGGCGTCGCCCAGCCGCGGGTCCACGCGGAGGTGGTCGACGGTGTCGTAGCCGTGGGTCTGCGAGGCGAAGACCGGCCCCAGCGCGAGTCCGTTCAGCCCCAGCTCGACGACGTGGTCCAGCCAGGCCTGCAGCCGGTCCAGCCGGTGCACCACGGGCTCGGCGGCTCCCCCGCCGGACGTCGCCGGCCGGATCGGCGCGCCGGTGAACCCCAGCGGGTACACGTGCCACCACAGGACGGTGTCGGGCCACTCCACGCCGGTCACGACGCGTCTGCGACGAAGCCCCGCCAGTTGCGCATGTACTCGACGAACACCGGCGACAGGCCCTGCGCGGTGAGGTGGTCGGGGCTGACCGGGGTCCGCACGGGCTCGAAGGCGCCGTCGCGGCGGACGTTCTCGGGGAAGTCGTGGTGCAGGATCGACGCCCGTCCGACCATCACGAAGTCGGCGCCCCGCTCGAGGGTCTCCGCCGCCTGCCGGCCGGTGCGCACCTTGCCGGCCACGCCGAGCCGGGTGGTGCCGCGGTCGAGATCGGTGAACCAGTCCATCAGCGGCCGGGCCTGGTACTCCTCCTCCACGGGCTGCTTGGCGACGTCCCACAGCGAGAGGTCCAGGTAGTCGACGGCGTCGGAGAGCAGCAGGTCGGCCGCGACCTCGCGCACCTCGCCCAGCCGCAGGCCGAAGCGCTCCGGCGAGATCCGGACGCCGACCTGGAAGTCCGTGCCGCAGCGCTCCCGCACGGCGGCGACGACCTCGAACAGCAGGCGGGCGCGGTTCTCCAGCGAGCCGCCGTAGCCGTCGGTGCGCTGGTTGACCTCCGGGGAGAGGAACTGGGCGAGCACGTAGCCGTGCGCGCCGTGCACCTCGATGCCGTCGAAGCCCGCGCGCTGGGCCCGGGAGGCGGCGGTCCCGAAGTCCTCGACCAGCTGCCCGACCTCGTCGGCGGTCATGGCCCGGGCGCCGGTCTCGGCATCGTCCGAGGGCCCGACCGGCTGGCCGACCAGCTCGCGCGGCGAGCGGTTGCCCGCGTGGTGCAGCTGCAGGGAGGCCAGCGACCCGTGGTCCTTCAGGGCGGCGGCGAGCCGGGTGAGGCCGGGCAGGTGGTCGTCGGAGAAGACGCCGAGCTGACCGGGGAAGCCCTGGCCGCCGGCCTGCACGTGCGCGGCGGCGGTCATGGTCAGGCCGTGCCCGCCGCGGGCCCGCAGCGCCAGCCAGTTCAGCTCCTCGTCGGAGAGCCGGCCGTCGGGGTGGCTCTGGGTGTTGGTCAGCGGGGCCAGCCACACACGGTTCGGTGCGGCCGGGCCATGGGCCAGCGTCAGGGGCGTGAAGAGGTCGGACACGCGCCTGACGGTACGGCGGGCAGTCGCACGGTGACGCGGAGCCCACCGGCGGGGCGGGCGACGACCTCCAGGATCCCGTCGTGGGCCTGCACGATGCTCGCGACGATCGCCAGGCCGAGGCCGGCTCCGGCCTGGCTCGCGTGGATCCGTTCGGTGCCGCGCACGAACGGTTCGGTCAGGGTGGCGACCTGGTCGGGATCCAGCACCTCGCCGGTGTTCTCGACGGTCAGCACCGCACCCGCCGGGCCGGGTGTCGCGACGACGTCCACGGCGCCCTGCGCCGCGACGTTGTGGACGATGGCGTTGTGCAGGAGGTTCGTGACCATCTGCAGCAGGAGCGCCCGCGAGCCGATCGCCGGGGTGAGCTCGCCGGTCGTGCGGACCGTGACCCCGTGAACCTCCGCGAGCGGGAGGAGCGTCTCGGCCGCCTCCTCGGCGAGCAGGGAGAGGTCCACCCGTTCCCGGGGAGAGGGCCGCTGGTCGGCGCGGCTGAGCAGGAGCAGGGCCTCGGTGAGGTCCACCGCGCGCGTGTTGACGGCGAGGAGGCGGTCGACCAGCAGGTCGACGTCGCGATCGGGATCCTTGCGGGCGACCTCGAGCAGCGTCTGCGTGATCGCCAGCGGGGTGCGCAGCTCGTGGGAGGCGTTGGCGGCGAACCGCCGCTGTTCGGCGACGTGCGCCTCCAGCCGCGCGAGCATGCCGTCGAAGGCGTCGGCGAGCTCCCGGAACTCGTCCCTGCGGCCGGGCAGCCGGATGCGGTGGGCCAGCGAGCCGGTCGCCGCCGTCCGCGTGGCCTCGGTGATGCGGGTCAGGGGCGCGAGCACCCGGCCGGCGAGGAACCAGCCACCGGCCAGGCCGAGGACCAGCAGGAACGCCATCGCCGCGGCGGCCCGCGGCACGAAGGCCCGTTGCAGGTCCGACCGGTTGGGGACGAAGAAGCCGGGGCTCGTCCCGCCGGGGTCCGGGAGGATGAGCACCCCGTCGGGCACGTAGCGCAGCAGGAACACCCAGACGACGGCGAGGAGCAGCGCACCGGCGAACAGCAGGAACCCTGCGTAGCTGAGCGTCAGCTTGAGGCGGACGCTCGGGCCCGGAGCCCTAGGCACGCGCTCCTCCCCCGGCCACGGCGCCGGCCGCGGTGTCGAGCCGGTACCCGACGCCGGCCACCGTGGCGATGATCTGCGGTTCCCCCAGGCGCTTGCGCAGCGCCGAGACGGTGATCCGCACGGCGTTGGTGAAGGGGTCGGCGTTCTCGTCCCACGCCCGTTCCAGCAGCTCCTCGGCGCTGATCACCCCGCCCTCCGCCGCGACGAGCACCTCGAGCACGGCGAACTGCTTCCGGGTGAGCGGGACGTACCGGCCGTCGCGGTAGACCTCGCGGCGGAACGGGTCCAGCCGCAGGCCGGCGAACTCCCGTACGGGCGGGCGGCTGTGCGCCCGCCGGCGGTCCAGCGCCCGCAGCCGGAGCACCAGCTCCCGGAGCTCGAACGGCTTGGTGAGGTAGTCGTCGGCGCCCAGCTCGAACCCGGACGCCTTGTCGTCGAGGCGGTCGGCGGCGGTGAGCATCAGGATCGGCATGCCGCTCCTGGAGGCCACGATGTGCGCGGCGATCTCGTCACCGGAGGGCCCCGGGACGTCGCGGTCGAGCACGGCGATGTCGTAGGTGTTGACGGCGAGCAGTTCGAGGGCCGTCCCTCCGTCCGCGGCGAGGTCGGCCGCGATCGCCTCCAGGCGCAGACCGGCGCGGATGGCGTCGCCCAGGAGGGGCTCGTCCTCGACGATCAGCACTCGCACGCGGTCGAGGCTAGAGAGCGGGCACCTATCGCCGGCGTATCGGAAAACGCGTACGGGCCGGCAACGCGGTCCGGCCTTGGCTCGGGGCATGTCCACCAGCAGGCAGGCACGGGCCACCGTCCGCCCCTACCGTTCGATCCTCGCCGTCGCCCTGGCGCTCGCCGTGGTGCTCGGCGTCGTCCTCGGGTACCGGGCCGGAGCCGCCCCGTCGTCCCCCGCCGGGTCGCTCTTCGGCGCCCTCACCGGCGACGGACCGGGTGCGGGAGTCGCCGACGGCGTCGTCCCGGACGGCACGACGGTGTTCGACGACCACGTCCCGGCCGTGGCCGACCTCGAGCCCCAGCTGCTCGCGGCCCTGCGCTCCGCCGCGTCGGCCGCCGCCGACGACGGCGTCGAGTTCACCGTGAACAGCGGCTGGCGCTCCCCCGCCTACCAGGACCAGCTCCTCCGCGAGGCGGTCTCCGAGTACGGGTCCGAGGAGGAGGCCGCCCGGTGGGTCGCCACCGCCGACACGTCCGCGCACGTGTCCGGCGACGGTGTGGACGTCGGGCCGATGCGGGCGATGGACTGGCTGGCGCAGCACGGGGACGGGTACGGGCTGTGCCAGGTCTACGGCAACGAGCCGTGGCACTACGAGCTGCGCCCGGAGGCGGTCGACGGCGGGTGCCCGCCGCTGTTCACCGACCCGACGGAGGATCCGCGGATGCAGCAGTGACCGACGAGATGCCCTCCTTCGGGGGAGGCCCGCCCGGCTCGCTCAGGTTTCCGGTCCGACCGGCCGAAGGAGGAGCTATGTCCTCGCTCTCCGTCCTCGACGCGGAGCTGCCGGGCCCGGGACGCGACGACCTGGTCCGTCGGCTGACCGCCCAGGTGGCGGGGCTGGAGGCACTCTCCCGGTTCACCGTCGAGGGCATCGCCGCGCGCGCGGAGCAGGTGGCCGCGGAGGCCGACGGTCCGGACCTGATGGAGGTGCGCCTGCGCGCACAGCTGGTCGGGGCCGACATGGTCCGGTGCCAGGGCGACCACGCCGAGGCGGGCCGGATCGCCCAGGACGTCCTCCGCTGGGCGACGGAGCAGCAACGGCCCTTCCTCCGGGCGCGCAGCGCCTACGTCCTCGCCGCCATCTTCCAGGAGCTCGGCGACTCCGCCACCGCCCTCGAGCACGCGGTCGAGGCGGTGGACCTGCTGGACGACGGCGCGCCACCCGAGCTGCGGATCGACCACTCCCTCCGGCTGGCCGACTGCCTGGGGCAGCACGGGGATCCGTCCGCGTCGCTGCGCTACGCCGACGTCCTGGCACTGACCCACGAGCTCGGCGATGCCCACCGCGAGCTGGTCGTGCTCAACAACTGGGCCTACATCGAGACCCTCCTGGGCCGGTTCGACGAAGCGCTGCCCATCGCCCAGAAGCTGGAGGTGCGGTCGGCCGAGCTCGGCGAGGCGCTGGGGGTCGGCCGGCTGGACACCCTCGGCCGGGTGCTCATCGGCCTGGGCCGGCTGGAGGACGCCGAGGCGGTGCTGCTGCCCGGGCTGTCGCCCGAGCGGCTGGAGAACTCCACGGACGGCGACGCCGGCGCGGACTTCCTGCTGACCCTGGCCGAGGTGCGCCGCCGGCTGGGGCGGCTCGCCGAGGCGCGCCGGGCACTCGACGACTGCGTGGCGCGCTGCGACCGGCACGGCCTGACCGCCATCCGGGTACGCGCCCGGCAGGAGCAGGCCGAGCTGCACGCCGCCCTCGGCGACCACCGGACCGCCTTCACCGAGCACAAGCTCTTCCACGAGCAGCTGATGCAGCTGCAGTCGGCCCAGCGGGACGCCCGCGCCCGGGCGATCCAGGCCATGTACGAGACCGGGGAGGCGCGCCGGCAGTCCCGGCGCTACCGGGAGCTGTCGCTGCGGGACCCCCTGACCGGGCTGTACAACCGCCGGCACATCGACGAGCAGCTGGCGCGGCTGCTCGGCCCCGGGAGCCTGCCCGCGGCCTCGGTGAGCGTCGCGCTGGTCGACCTCGACCACTTCAAGCGGATCAACGACACCTTCGGCCACGACGTCGGCGACACCGTGCTCCGCCGGGTCGCCGTGCTGCTCCAGTCGGCGGTGCCCGCGGACGGCGCCCGGGCCCTCGGCGGGTCCTTCGCCGCCCGCATGGGCGGCGAGGAGTTCCTCCTCGTCCTGGTCGACACCGCCGCCGAGCGCGCCGCGGCCCTGGCCGAGGAGCTCCGCTCGACCATCGCCGGCCACCCCTGGGACGCCATCACCGGCCACCTGCCGGTCACCGCGAGCATCGGCGTCACCGGTGTCACCGGTTCAGCGGATCAGTCGCCGGCCGCCCTGCTCGGCCGCGCCGACGCGCTCCTGTACCGCGCCAAGGCGTCGGGACGCGATCGCGTCCTCACCGACCGCGGGTAGCCGGCACGACGTCAGGAGCACCTGCCCCAGGACGAGCAGGCCTTGTGGTTGCCCTCCTTGCAGTGCGCGCACAGGTTTCCCCGGCCACGGTCCTTCTCGCACGCACACGCCATGACAGTCCTCCGGGTCGCGTTCCGGCTCCGGGATCCGACGGATCCCGATGACCGGGTGTCGTTCGTGGTCGGGGACGGTAGGGCCGTCGGTGAGCCGCCGACAAGCCCCGGGACGTCGCCCGGGAAGGGTACGGACGGCGGCGTCCCGGAGGCTTGCCGCTGCCCCCTCCCCCTGCCACTATCCGACCGCCCTGAGCGACGGCGCACCCGCCTGACCTGGGCGAACGGGGAGGTGTGTCCAATGGGCGCAGTCATCGGGGCGGTCTACGTCGTCGGGGTGATCGCGACGGTCGCCGTCGGCCGGTACCGGGTGGGCCTGAGCCAGCGCGGCCGGCTGGACGGCTCGACCGCGCTGCGCAGCATGCCGTGGGTCGCGGTGTCCTCGGCGTCGATGCTCCTGTGGCCGGTCTTCCTCGCCGTGTGGCTGGCCAGGGGCCGACCGGAGACCCCGTGGGAGACGCAGACGTCGCCCCGGGACGGCGCGCTCGTCATCCGGCGGCGCGCAGATCGATAGCTCCCCCGCTCCGGACGGGCGGCCCGCCGCCGGCGGCCCTAGCGTGACCGTCGCCGCGCCGCCACGCCCACGGGGAGAGTCCCATCACCACGTCCGAGGAACAGAACCCCGGCCCGTCCAGCACCACCACGGCGGCTGAGGACGGCGGTGGACTCACCGGCGCCGTCGTCATCGTCGCGCTGGTGTCGGCCATCTCCGGTCTCCTGTACGGCTACGACACCGGGATCATCTCCGGGGCGCTGCTGCAGATCAGCGACGAGTTCGGCATCGGCAGCGGCTGGGAGCAGGTCATCGCGGCCTCGATCCTCGCCGGCGCGGTGATCGGCGCCCTGGTGTGCAGCCGGCTCAGCGAGCGGCGTGGCCGGCGCACGACGCTGCTGATCGTCGCCACGATCTTCGTCGTCGGCTCGCTCGGGGCCTCGCTGGCACCCGACCCCCTCACCCTGTCGCTGGCCCGCGTCGTCCTCGGCTTCGCCGTCGGTGGCGCGACCCAGACCGCACCGGTCTACGTCGCGGAGCTGTCCCCGGCGAAGTACCGCGGCCGCCTGGTGCTGTTCTTCCAGATCGCCATCGGCGTCGGCATCCTCCTCGCGACCATCGTCGGAGCCACCGAGAAGGTGGACTGGCGCGTGGCGATCGGCGCCGCGGTGGTGCCCAGCGCGCTGATGCTCGCGCTGATGCTGCGGCTGCCCGACAGCCCCCGCTGGCTGGTCAAGGACGGGCAGGACGAGCGCGCGCGGGAGGCCCTCGAGCGGGTGCGCCCCGCGGGCGCCGACGTCTCCGGCGAACTGCGCGAGATCGACGAGCTGGTCGAGGCCGAGCGCGGGTCCGACACCCGTGGCTGGCGGGGTCTGCGCGAGGCCTGGGTGCGCCCGGCGCTGGTCGTCGGGTGCGGCCTGGCGATCTTCACCCAGCTGTCGGGCATCGAGATGATCGTCTACTACTCGCCGACGATCCTGACCGACAACGGCTTCTCCGACAGCGCGGCGCTGCGGGTGTCGGTCGCGCTCGGTGCGACCTACCTGGTCACCCAGCTGATCGGGCTGGCGATCATCGACCGCGTCGGACGACGGCGGCTGACGCTGATCACGCTGCCCGGGGCGGCGCTGGCCCTGATCGTGCTGGGCACCTTCTTCGTCACCGGCAACGACGGCGAGGCGCAGGTGCCCTACATCGTCGGCACGCTGATCGCGTTCATGGCCTTCACCGCCGGCGGCATCCAGCTCATGGGCTGGCTGACCGGCTCGGAGATCTACCCGCTGGCCACCCGGGAGGCGGGCGCCGCTGCCCAGTCGGCGTCGCTGTGGGGCACGAACCTGCTGATCACCCTCACGCTGCTCAGCATCATCGACACGATCGGCACGGGACAGACGTTCTGGCTCTACGCGGCGTTCAACATCGCCGGGTTCGTCTTCCTGTACCGGCGGATGCCCGAGCTCACCGGCCGCAGCCTGGAGCAGATCGAGAGCCGGCTCTCCGACGGCCGCTTCCGCCCTGCGGACTTCGCCGGGTCCCGCTAGACCCGGGCCGGCCCCGGCGATGAGGGGGGCTCACTCACCGACCCAGGTCGTCGAGGACGTCGACCACCAGCTCCGTGGCACCGCTGGCCAGGATGGTCACGGCGATGGCGGTCAGCAGGATGCCCGCGAGCCGGTCGAGGAAGGAGGCCGTCGCCGGCGACGCCCGGCGGTGCACGTGGCCGGCGGCGTACACGGTGATCGCGGTGACCGCCGCGTACGCGAGACCGGCCACGGAGAGCCCGAGCACCTCGCCGGTGGATTCCGCCTGCGCGCGGAAGGCGACGAAGAAGGCGAACGTGGTGCCGCCCACCGTGAGCGGGAAGGTGACGGGGACGAAGACGTGCTCCCGCCAGGCGCCGGTGGGCGTGCGCCGGTCCACCGCGGTACCGCCCGCGACGGCGGGGTCGGCTGCCTCCGACGGCACGGACGGCGCCGGGTCGTGCGCCGTGCCGCGCATGAGTGCCACGCCCTCGTACATCAGGGCGATCCCGCCGACCGTGGTCAGGGCCGCGGGGCTGATGCCCAGGATCTCGAGCAGCGGCTCCCCGATCCAGATCGCGACCATCGCGAACGCGGCCACGTTGACGAAGAGGCCGAGGGCGAGCCGGAGCTGGTCGGCGGGGCCCAGCCGACCGACCACCGGGAAGTAGGACGGCAGGGCGGCGAGGGGGCTGTAGAGGGCGAACAGCGCCAGGAACAGCAGCAACGGCTCCCCGCCGAGGTCCATCGCTGCTCAGCCCCGGCGGGCGGTCAGGACGATGTTCCCGGACCCGTCGAGCAGGGTCAGCGCCCCCGGACGGACATCGACGCTCGAGGCGTCGGTCAACGCGGCCGCGATGGCCGCCTCCTGCTCCATGACGCCGGCCGGCTCCACGCACTCCATCAGCGTCGTGGCCCCGAGGTCGACCGCCACGTCGCGGCCCTCGATCCGCCACGTGCCCCGCGCCGAGTTGCAGCCGGTCTCGACGACGAGGCCTCCGTCGGCAGCGAACCTGGCCACCGGCGCGGTCCCCTCGAGGGTGCTCAGGACGGCGTCGCCGTCCCGGACGGCGGTGATCGACCAGCTCCCGACCACCAGCTCGCCCGCATCGATGGCCGCGAAGGACAGCCGCACGCCCTCTGCGGTCAGCACCAGGCGGTCCGGGTCGGTGACGTCGGCCGTTCGCACCTGCTCCAGCGCCTCCAGGTACTCCTGCTCGGCCGCCATGACGTCGGGCTCGCAGCCCATGCGGGTCGCGCTGATCCCGCCGACGCGCACGCCGTCGTCGCCCTCGAGCGTGACGGTGCCCCGGAAGCGGTTGCACGGTCCGGACCCCGAGACCTCCGTCGCACCGGTGAAGACGAGCGTCACCGCGTCGGTCGCGGTACCGGCGACGGAGCTGTCGGCGGGGTTCAGCAGCCACTCGGACGCGGTGAGCGACTGCTCGAGGTCCGGGAGTCCGGCGGTCGCGCTCCGCGAGCCGACCGGGTTGTCCGCGCAGGCGGCCAGCGCGACGAGCACGGTCACGGCGGGCAGGAGCAGCAGTGCCCGGATCGAACGACGGGCGGTGCGGTTCACGGAGCCTCCTGGGGCAGGTGCACGGACGGAGGGCGCGGTCGGTCGGCGCGGGCCGGTCACACGGTGATCCAGCCGGCGACGACGGCGACGACGCCGACGACAGCGCCCACCACCGAGACGGCCAGGATCAGCGTCTCCCGGGGCGAGAAGAGCCGGCGTCCCTGCTCGCGCCGGGCCATCACGAACAGCACCGTGCCCGGGGCGTAGATGACCAGGGACAGCAGCATGTACCGCGGCCCGGCCGCCACGAGCAGGAAGAGCGTGTACAGGGTGGCGACCGCCGCGACGACGAGGTCCCGGGTCCGGCCCTCCGGCCGCTCGGCGTAGGTCTCCCGGGTGACGGCGAGCCGCAGGGCGTACCCCGCGGCTAGCACGAAGGGGAACAGCGACAGGGCGCTGGTCATGTTCAGCGCGAAGTCGAACGCGTTCTCCGACGCCATCGTCACGAAGAGGACGAGCTGGATGAGGACCGTGGTGATGATGATCGAGGCGACCGGTGCTCCCGCGGCGTTCTCCCGCCTCAGGAACCGGGGCATGTCGTCGTCCTTCGCGGCCACGAAGAGGACTTCGGCCGCCATCAGGGTCCAGGCGAGGTAGGCGCCGAGGACGGAGACGATCAGGCCCGCGCTGATGAACACCGATCCCCAGCCACCGACCGCCTCCTCGAGGACACCGGCCATCGACGGCTGGCGCAGCTCGGCGATCTCGGCCCGGGGCAGGATGCCGTAGGAGACGACGGTGACGCTGGCGAACACCGCGAGGACGCCGAGGAAGCCGAACACGGTGGCGCGTCCGACGTCCTCCCGCTTCTGCGCGTAGCGGGAGTAGACGCTGGCGCCCTCCACCCCGAGGAACACGAAGACGGTGATGAGCATGGTGCCGCGGACCTGCTCGAACACCGAGCCGAGCCCGTCGCCGGTCAGGTTGTCGGTGAAGACGTCCCAGTCGAGCAGGAACACGCACAGCACGATGAAGAACAGGATCGGGATGATCTTCGCGACCGTGACGATCCGGTTGATCGCCGCGGCCTCCTTGGTGCCGCGCAGCACCAGCCAGGCGAACGCCCAGATGCCGACGGTGGACAGGGCCACCGCCGGGACGGTGTTGCCCTCTCCCAGCCACGGGGCGACGGCGCCCAGCGTGGACATGATGAGGATCCAGTAGGTCACGTTGCCGACGCAGGAACTGGCCCAGTACCCGAATGCCGAGAAGAAGCCCAGGTACTCCCCGAAGCCGGCCTTCGCGTAGGCGTACACCCCGGAGTCGAGGGCCGGTTTGCGGACCGCGAGGGTCTGGAAGACGAAGGCGAGCATGAGCATGCCGGTGCCGGCGACCGTCCACGCGATGAGGGCGCCCCACACGCCGGTCTCGGTGGCGAACCGCCGCGGCAGCGAGAACACCCCGGCACCGACCATGCTGCCGACCACCATCATCGTCAGCGTGAGGACGCTGACCCGCTGCACCCCACCCCTGGCCGGGGCCTCCCCCGGCGCCTGCTGCGTCATCGGCTCGCCGCTCAGTAGTCCACGGCGTCGCGGCTGATCGGGCAGGTCATGCAGTGGCCGCCGCCGCGACCCCGGCCGAGCTCGGCCCCGACGATGGTGATGACCTCGACGCCGGCGCGGCGCAGCAGGGTGTTGGTGTAGGTGTTCCGGTCGTAGGTGAACACCACGCCGGGTTCGACGGCGACGGCGTTGTTGCCGCTGTCCCACTGCTGGCGCTCGGAGGCGTAGACGTCGCCGCCGGTCTCGACCGTGCGCAACGCCGGCAGGCCGAGGGACTCGGCCACCACGTCGACGAACGCGCGGTCGCCCTCGTCGGTGACCTCGATGCCGTGCTGGTTGTCGCCGGGGCGCAGCGAGAAGGTGTGGATGCCGTCGACGATCGTCGGGAAGTACGTCACCAGGTCGCGGTCGGCGAAGGTGAACACCGTGTCCAGGTGCATCGCCGCGCGCAGCTTGGGCATGCCGGCGACGACGACCCGTTCCGCGGCGCCCTGGCGGAACAGCTCCAGCGCCACCTGGGTGATCGCCTGCCGTGACGTGCGCTCGCTCATCCCGATGAGCACCACGCCGTTGCCGATCGGCATGACGTCGCCGCCCTCGATGGTGGCCTGACCCCAGTCACGCTCGGGATCGCCCCACCACACCGGCGAGCCGACGAAGTCCGGGTGGAAGCTGTAGATCGCCTTGTACAGGAGCGTCTCGTCGTGCCGGGCCGGCCAGTAGAGCGGGTTCATGGTGAGCCCCCCGTACAGCCAGCAGGTGGTGTCCCGGGTGTAGAGGGTGTTCGGGAGCGGCTGCATCAGGTACTCGCGTGCTCCGGTGGCCTCGCGCGCCAGTGCGACGAAGCCCGAGCGGAAGTCGTCGGGCAGGTCGGTGGTGGCCAGCCCGCCGATGAGCAGCTCGGCCAGCCGCCGGTCGGGCAGGGACCGGAGGAAGGCGAGGGTCTCGTCGATCAGGCCGTGGCCCACCTGGTTGGCGGTGATCTTCCGTTCCAGCAGCCAGTCCTTGGCGGCGGGCACCGCCATGGTCTGGGCCAGCACCTCGTGGAGCTCGACCACCTCGACGTCCCGGATCCGCAACTTGTTCACGAAGTCGGCGTGGTCGCGCTGGGCGTTCTCCACCCACATCACGTCGTCGAACAGCAGGTCGTCGGAGTTCGTCGGCGTCAGCCTGCGGTGCGCCAGTCCGGGGGCGCAGACGAGCACCTTGCGCAGCTTGCCCACCTCGGAGTGCACCCCGTACGCGGCGGACGGTCGGGGCGTCGGGGAGCTGGAGGTGGGGGCCGGGACGGTGTCCTGGGTGGTCACGTCGTTGTCCTCCGGTGCGGTGAGGGTGGACGCCTTCGCCGGTCGGTGCGAGCGGGTCGGGCGCGCGGGCCTGAGGTGATCGTGGGGGGCGACTGCGCCGCCCGGTTCCCCCGCTACGGGTGAGACCTCGGTGCGGCGGGCCCGCCCGGCACGACGAGCGGGTGGCGCCTCGGACCGCGGACGTCGCGAGCGGGAGCTGCCAGGATCGCGCGATGCCCTCCCTCTCCGGCACCTCGCATCTCGCCCTCACCGTCCGCGACATGGACGCCAGCGCCGCCTGGTACCAGCGCGTCCTCGGCCTGCAGGAGCTCCGCCGGTACAGCGCGGAGGACGCCGGCTCCCCGCGGATCCTGCTGCTCGAGCCATCGAGCTTCTTCGTCCTGGGGCTGTGCCAGCCGGACGACCGGTCGGCCGAGCCGTTCGACCACCGGCGAACCGGGCTGGACCACCTCGCGTTCAAGGTGGCCGACACCGACGAGCTCGACCGGTGGATCGCCCACCTCGACGAGCTCGGCGTGCCGCACTCCCCCGTGCGCGTGCTGGACCTCGGCCGGTTCGTGTCGTTCGAGGATCCCGACGGTATCCAGTTCGAGCTCTGGGTCTAGTCCGAGCGACGGGTCACCCGTCGCCCCCGAGGGCCTGGAGGAGGCACGCCGCGGGCAGCGGCTGCAACGGCTCCCGCCCGTCGGGGATCCCCTCCGGGCAGGCCTGCCCCATGGCGGTCGTCAGCTGGCCGTCGAGGTCGGTCCGGGTGAGGTCCGACAGCGTCCAGCCCAGCGGTGCGGCGAGTCCGGGCCGGATCGTCGGCGCCACCCGGACGAACCGCGCGGGTGCCGGCGGGCCCGGGGCGGCCTCGGGGTCGCGCGGCAGGCCGGGCAGCGGCCCGCTGAAGGTCAGCTGCGCCTCCTGCTCGAGCACCGACTGCCGGGCGAGAACCCCGTCCGCAGCGAGCAGCCCGGCCGGCGCGCTCAGTTCCCGCTGCCGGCCGACGGGGGCGCCGACGACCGTGCTCGCGTAGTGGTTGTCGACCAGGACCAGCAGCGGGACGACGACCGGTGCCGCATCGGTGCAGCCGCCGTCTGCCAGGCGCGCCTGTTCGGACAGCCCGCGGCACCGCACGACGTCGCCGTTGTGCTGGGCGACGAGGGGCTCCAGGGCGTCCCACAGGTCCAGCGCCGTCGCCAGACCGCTGTTCTCCGCGGCACCCCCGTCCAGGTCGGCGGCCCGGCGGGTTCGCCCGTCCTCGCAGCGGAACAGCTCGGCGGACGGCGAGACGTAGGGGAACCGGGCCGACAGCAGCGCGGCGGTCGAGGCACGGATGTCGCCCTGGAGCGGGCCCTCGTCGCACGACTGCCCGTCGCGGAACCAGTGCAGGTCGACCGCGCCCTCCACGATGCCGTGCGCGGCGCCGGACACGGCCGGGCTGAGGCACGAACGCGGCGCCGACCGCTCGCTCGACGCCACCGTCCGGACCGGGGAGACGACCATCCGGCACCCGGTCGTGACCTCCGTGCCGTTGAGGAGCAGAACCGGCCGCCACCCGCCGTCGACGGCGCCCGGCTGCAGATCCCCGACGAGCCGGGTGGTGTCCCAGTCGCCGTCGGAGAGCGCCCAGGCGTCCTCCAGGACGGCGGCACGGTCGGACCACCCGCCGCTGATGCCCAGGGCGCCCGCCGGCAGGTCCCGGAAGAAGAGCGCGGCCATGCTCGCCGCCAGCGGCTCCTCCCTCGACATCTCGGTGACCGGTCCGGAGTCGTCGGGGTCGTCGTCGGCGTGGAGCTGGTGGCTGACCAGGCCGACGCTGCCGCCGGAGACGCCGCTGGCCGCGAAGACCGTCCGGTCCATGCACGCCGAACCCTCCCGGAGCCGGTGCAGGGCGGAGTCGGTCCAGTAGGCGGCCCGGATGCCACCACCGGGCGCGGCGACGAGCACCAGCGGCACGGCCGGCCCGCTCCCCTGCGCGTAGGGCTCCCCCGCGGTGCAGCCCGCCGCCTGGTCCAGCCAGGCCCCGAACCGTTCCCCGAGATCCAGCGGTGCCGCCTCGGTGTCCGCGGGCCCCGGCACCCGCATCGAGTGGTAGCCGCCCTGCACGTTCAGCAGACCGGCGACCACGAACGCGGCGGCCAGCACGACGAAGAAGGGGCTCCGCGCGCGGAACCGCAACGCCCTGGTGGGCACGTACGGGCTCTGCCGCTCGGCGAGCCACTGCAGGGCTCCCCCCAGCACGGCGACCAGGGCGAGGAAGACGGTGACCGACCCGGTCGCGTTGAGCCGTGGGCCGAACTCGACAGGGCGCCAGGCCGCGAGCCCGGCCAGCGCGGCGGCGACGAGCAGGACGACCGCGCCCACCAGGGACTGCAGGCGCAGCCGGACCGACCGGCTCTCCCCGGTGTCGCCGAGGATCCGCCTCTCGGCGACCGCGAGGACGACGTAGACCAGCGGCGCGGCGACGAAGACGGCGAACAGGGCGAGCCCCAGGAAGATCCGGCACTCCCGGAGGGGTGCGCCGGAGAGCCGGAAGCCGACGAGCGGATCGACGAAGGCGCGGACCAGTCCCAGGCCCGCGATCGCCACCGGCAGCGCGGCGAGGAACCGGCCGGCCCGGCGGACCTCCTCGCGGCGGCCGCCGGGCACGTCCACCCGCTCCCTCGGGGCCTGCGTCCCCGGAACTGATTCCTTGCGCCGCTCGCCGAACGGGATCCACAGGACCGCCAGCACGGCCAGCACGACCGGCAGGCCGAAGACCCCGGCGTTGAATTCGAGGTCCGCGGGTTCCGTGGCCCAGAGGAGCCAGCCGACCGCGGCCAGGGCGACCGCTGCCAGGAGGACCCACCGCGTCCGGGGTGCCGGCCAGCGGCTGGCATCCCGCTTCCCGTCGAGCAGCGCCCAGCGGCCGGCGATCCACAGCGCCAGGCAGAGGAGGCCGAGGGTGAGGAAGGACCAGGCGAACTCGGCCACGCGGACGTCCTCGCCGTCCGCGTACGTGCGCAGGATGTCCGGCACCTGGTCGAGCGGGCCACCGGCCGGCACGGCGACCATGACCCCGAGGACGACGACGACCCCGATCTGCACGCGGTGCCGGCGCCACACCCGCGGTCGCTCCCCGTCCGCGGTGCGGCGGCGCAGGGCCTCGAGCGCTCCGTCCGGCCCGAGCCGGTGGTGGACGTAGCCGATCAGGACACCGGCGAGCGCAAGCCACTTGACCCACGTCACGGCGAGCAGCGCCCAGGCCAGCCCGGCCGCATCCGCTCCCCCGGCGACCCGTCCGGCGAAGACGCTCGTGAGCACGTTCTCGGCCACGTCGGCCGCCAGTGCGACGCCGAGGGCGATCCAGGCCCACCAGGCCTGCCGCACGCACGACCGGACGAGGCCGGGAAAGGCGGCCAACCGCCAGCCGCGCTGTCGCTCGTGCCAGTCGGGGCAGACGGTGAGCAGCAGCCAGCCGAGCAGCGCCGCGTAGACGGGGAGGAACGCCCAGTCCACGCGGGTGTGCCAGAGGATCAGGTCCGCGATCACCCGTCGCGTCTCCCCGGACACCGCCCCGTCCGGGGTGACACCGGCCCAGGTGCTGCCGGCCTCGCGGAGCGGGTCGACCCGGAAGTGCGGCGCGGTCAGCACCGACATGCCGTTGGCGAGGCCGCCGATCTCGACCCGCCCCAGCATGCCGGAGATCTGCCGCATGACCAGGTTGGCGACTGCGGCGGCGGCCACGAGGAGGTAGAGGAGCAGCGAGGGCAGCCCCTCCCTCCACGCCGCCGGCCCGGTGTCCGTCCGCTGCGCTGCTGTGCTCATCGTTCGGCCCCCGTCGTGCCTGCGGCGAGCGCGGCGACCGCGCCGGCCGGGCGGCGGACACGCTAGCGACGGGACGCCCTGGTCGGGAGGAGTTCGCGCGTGCCGGACGCCTCCTGTCTCCGGTCGCCGAACGTCGCCGGGCGTAGCACGGTGGGGACGTCGTCGCCCCGGACCGAGCGGGGCGGGAGGAGGTCGCGTGCCCCGGGTCCATCTGCTCGCCACCGGCGGCACCATCGCCAGCCGGCAGGGGCCGGACGGCCTCGCCGCCACCACCGCCGCCGCCGACCTGCTGGCCTCGGCCGGCCACCTCGCCGGCCTGACCGTCACGACCAGCGACCTGGGCGCCGTCGGCAGCTTCGCGCTCACGACGTCGGACCTCCGCGGGCTGGTGGCGGAGGCCCGGCGCTGCCTGACCGCGGGGGTGGACGGCGTCGTCGTCACCCACGGGACCGACACCATGGAGGAGTCGGCCTACCTCGCGGACCTGGTGCACGACGATCCGCGCCCCATCGTCTTCACCGGCTCCCAGCGCCCGTTCGACAGTCCTGCGCCCGACGGGCCGGCCAACCTGGCCGCCGCGCTGCTGGTCGCCTCCTCCCCCGCGGCCCGCGATCTCGGCGTGCTGCTCTGCTTCGACGGCCTGGCCTTCGCTGCCGTCGGCGTGCGCAAGGTCGACACCCTGCGCAGCGGGGCCTTCGACGCGCCCGGTCGGGGGCCGGTGCTCCGGCTGGCCGGGCAGTCGGTCCTCCCCCTCGGGAAGCCGGCCCGACGGGAGCCCCTGCCGCTCGACCCGGGCGAACCGCTGCCCCGGGTCGACGTCATCGCCTGCTACCTGGGCGCGGACGCGACGCTGCTGGACGCCGCGGTGGCCGCCGGCGCGGCCGGCGTCGTGCTGGAGGCCTTCGGCGCCGGCAACGTCCCGCCGCTGATCGCCGAGGCCGCCGAGGAGCTCGTCGCCCGCGGGATCCCCGTCCTGGTGTGCTCGCGCGTGCCGACCGGCCCGGTCATGCCCCTCTACGCCGGTGGCGGTGCGCGGCTGGCCCGGGCCGGAGCCGTCTTCGGCGGTGCCCTGAGCCCCTGGCAGGGCCGGCTGCTACTGGCCGCCGCGCTCGCCGTCGCCCCTGACGATCCGCACCGGGTCCTGACCGCCCACCTCGACGCCTGACCCCGTCGCCCGGTCCTGCGGCGACCCACCGGAAGGAGCGCACCATGAGCAAGGAGATCTTCGTGGCCTTCGGCGTCGACATCGACGCCGTCGGCGGCTGGCTCGGCTCGTACGGCGGGGAGAACTCCCCGGACGACATCTCCCGCGGCGTCTTCGCCGGCGAGGTCGGCGTCCCCCGCCTGCTGGAGCTGTTCCGGAGGTCCGGCCTGACGCAGACCTTCTTCTGGCCCGGGCACTCGATCGAGACGTTCCCGGAGGAGTTCGACGCCTGCGTCGCGGCCGGGCACGAGATCGGCGTCCACGGCTACAGCCACGAGAACCCGATCGCGATGACCCGCGAGCAGGAGCGGGACGTGCTCGACCGCTGCATCCAGCTGATCGAGACCAGGACCGGCCGACGTCCCACCGGCTACGTGGCGCCGTGGTGGGAGTTCAGCGGCGTCACCAACGAGCTGCTGCTGGAGCGCGGGATCACCTACGACCACTCGCTCATGCACCGGGACTTCGAGCCCTACTACGTCCGGGTCGGCGACTCCTGGACGAAGATCGACTACGCGGCCTCGGCCGAGAGCTGGATGAAGCCGCTGGTCCGCGGCGAGGAGACCGACCTGGTCGAGATCCCGGCGAACTGGTACCTCGACGACCTGCCGCCGATGATGTTCATCAAGTCCAGCCCGAACAGCCACGGGTTCGTGAACCCGCGCGACATCGAGCAGATGTGGCGCGATCAGTTCGACTGGGTGTACCGCGAGATGGACTACGCGGTCTTCACCATGACGATCCACCCGGACGTCTCCGGCCGGCCGCAGGTGCTGCTCATGCTCGAGCGCCTCATCGAGCACATCAACGGTCACGACGGCGTCCGCTGGGCCACCTTCGACCAGATCGCGGCGGACTTCCTGGCCCGCTCGCCGCGCCTCGGTGGAGCAGCCTCGTGACCCGCCGGCCGCTCGCCGTACTGGCCCACCGGCAGCCCACCGAGACGGACCGGAGCCAGTAACGGTCATCGCCGGCCGGCTGCCTGCCGAGAAGATGGGTGGACCCGGGAGGGACGATGACGCTGGCTGAGCAGCCGCTGACCACCGACGACGCGACGGAGAGCGCCCCCGGGGCCGTGCCCTCGGATCCCTCCGACGTCGTCGAGGCGCCGATCGAGCAGGACGCTGACGACGTCGGGGACCACGACCTGGCGATCGACGCGGCGCTGTTCACCCCGGCGCAGGTGGCCCGGTCCGCCTGGCAGATGTCGTGGATGGCCTGGCTGCTGCTGCTCATCGGCGGCGGCGCCTTCGTGCTGGCGGTCCTCGGACTTCCTCGGTTGTCTCCACGGGTCACCGCCGAGTACCAGGCGGTGGCCGCAGGCGGCCTCATGGCGCTGGCCGGCATCGTGCCCGCTGTGCTCGCCGCCGTCGCCTCGGGGCGGCCGGTCACCCGGCTGGACGGCGGCCGGCTGCTCCTGCAGGGCGTGGCCGGCGGCGTCGTCAGGGGCTACTGCCTGGCGTGGGCGACCGCCTTCGTCTTCCCGCTGCTCGCGCTCGTCGAGGCGTGGTCGTGGCTGGAGAGCCCCACCGGGGTAGGCGTCAGCGTGGGTCTGCTCGTGCTGACCACTGTCGGGACGCCCATCGTCTTCCTCGTCCTCGCCTCTCGCCTGAACCCGGGCACCAGCACCCTGCTCGCCGTCCGCCGCGCGCTGCGCACCGATGACGAGGACGGGGCGAACAGCGCCCGCGCGGCCACGACGCTGGTGAAGGACCTGCGTGATCTCGCGATGAGCGAGTACGAGGACGGTGACCGACGGGCGGTCCGACATCGCATGGCCGGGCTGGCCTCGATCGCGGCCGGGACGACGTCGCAGGCGGTCGCCCTGCTCGCCCTCGAGGAGCTGGGGCTGGTCTGCCAGGAGCTGGTGAAGGACCGCGACCTGACGCGGGAGGGCCTCGCCCTGCTGGGACTCGTCGCGGCCCGGCTGCCGGAGGAGTCCACGGTTCTGCTCGGCCGGGTGGTCCAGGAGAACACCGATGTGTGGGAGGCGGTCATCGCCAAGGACGCCTCCCCCAAGGTCGCGAAGGCGGCGGTCCGGGTGGCGATCACCGCCTCGCTGCGCCCCGGCCCCGTGCCCCTCCCGGAGCTGGGTGAGCTGCTTCGCGCCATGTCGAAGGCCACCGGGAACGGACACCGGCTGGCCGTGTCGCACATCCGGCTCGTCGACAGGCAGGTCGACGTCGTCCACCTGCCCCCGAACTCACCGGTGGCCGTTGCATGGATAGGGGCCCGGAGCGGACTGGGGGCCGAGGGCCTGCGCCCGCTCGTCGAGCGGCTCTCGCTCCACAACCCCGACTCCAAGTCCGGCCGTGCCGTCCTCGGCGCCGCCGCCCGGCTGGTCCTGCTCCACACGGACAGGCTCTCGCCGACCCTCCCCCTCCGTCGCGTGGTCAAGTCGCTGGTCGAGGAAGGGCACGCCCGGTCATTGCTCCGCGTGGGGCAGTCGGCCCTGCACGTCGACGCGCCGGAGTCAGACAACAGCCGGGGCGCCCTGCTCGCCGAGCTGCTGCGCACGTGGCCGTCGATGGGTGATGACATCCGCTCCTGGACGAACGCGATCGCCACCATGCAGAACCAGGTGCTGCTCGACCACTGCGCACCGGCCCTCCTGCCGCGGGTGGAGTCCCTCCTGACCAGCCATCTGAATCCCGACACGATCGACCTGCCTTCCGAAGTCCAGCTCGCACTGGTCGAGACGGTCACGAAGCTGCGCGCAGCCGCCGCAGCAGACGCGGCAGAGCGCCAGGACACCGACCGGCTGCTCGGTTCGTTGTTCACGCGGCTCGTCCACGCCACCGTCCGGGGTCGACTGACCGACCAGGCCACGCTGGAGTTGCGCAAGGCCACCGCGGAGCTGGTGCTCGACCAGGAGTCGGAGTACACCGCGACCGCCCTCGCCCGGCCCGCGATGCCCGCACTGGTGAGCGGGGACGGCGACTACCCGTTGGCGTGGTCTCTGTGGTGGGCAGAGCGTTCCGAGGACGACCGCGCCGTCGCCGACGGCGCGGCATGGACCGACTCGATGGCCCTCGCCCTCCTGGCCGTGGCCGAGCGCGCCGCCCAGCGGGAACCAGCGACACCGCTGGCGCTACACGATCGCGCCGCGCACTCCAAGCGGGGCTGGACCGTCGGGGAAGCTGCGTCGGCGGCCGCCGAGGCGGCCACCGACCTGCTGGTCGCGGCCTCCCCCTCGCTCCGGCGCTCCGTCCGGTCGGGCCTCCGTGGCCGTTCCCTGCCGCCGGTGGTGCTCCGCCCGCTCCTGCGCAGCTTCGCCGACGATCCCTACGCCCTGGCCGTCATGGCCGAGCGGCTCGCGCAGCAGTCCGAGCCGATCGACGACGTGGTCGTCGATCTGCGGCGCTGCCTCTCTGACCGGAGTCTGGTGCGCGACCGCGACAAGGATCTGCCCTCGGCGGCGTCGGCGCTCCACCGCACGGCCCAGCTCTTGGATCCCGGGCATCCCTCCCGCGCCGACGTCGACGAGCTCATGGCCACCTTGACGGCGTACGGGCAGGAGCGGGACGCCCCGTCCGGCGCCCGGACAGCGGCGAGGGTGCTGCACCGGACTGGGTCGTCGCGGCCGGCGCACACGTCCTTCCGTTCCTCCGGCGGCTCCCGCCCTCCCGTGCCGCCTCCGCGGCCCCCGCAGCCCGGGGCCCGCCACCGTGCCGAGGACCCGCCCCCGCCGACGGCCTGACCGGCCGGGTCCGCGGGCCGGAAGACCCTGCTGACGAGGGCATCCGGCGCGGTCCACTTCT